>JAYUEN010000386.1:0-157442 GCA_043739185.1 Bdellovibrionales bacterium | reverse complement strand
AAGCTTAAGGTCTGGGATGGGTTACCTTAACTTCAATCAATAAAACTAGACCAAAGACCATTGGCACAACTCGGACCCTTCTACTTTACCGAGAACCGCTAAAAACTTCAATTTATTCGGGGACGTGCGCGGCGCAATACGGAATGTTAGCAGGCACCTTTGTGGTGGCCAGGGACGGAATCGAACCGCCGACACGAGGATTTTCAGTCCTCTGCTCTACCGACTGAGCTACCTGGCCACTTACTGAAAAAGCAAAACAAAGTGATAGTATTATTGGATCGCGCTGTCAAAATTTATCTCTAAGACTTAGCTGAAGAGAGGCTCAATCTCCAACTAGCGGACTCTCTCTTACCGCCGCCGGCGGCGGTAAGTATTGCCAAAGCTCCCAGCGATGCCTATTTGGTAAGCTGAAAAGCCTGAGTCAGGTCACTTAATAAGTCTTTTTGGTCTTCGATGCCTACGCTTAGGCGAATGAGCGCATCATCAATACCCAATTTCTTGCGCATTTCAGAAGGCACACTTGCATGAGTCATAATCGCTGGATGTTCAATTAGGGATTCGACTCCACCCAAGCTTTCCGCAAGTGAAAATACCTTAACACTCTCAAGGAAAGTTCGGGCCGCAGGCAGACCTCCCTTGATGTAAAAGGTAATCATGCCGCCCATGCCATGCATTTGCTCTTTTGCGAGCGAATGCTGGGGGTGAGATTTGAGCCCCGGATATAAAACTTTTTCGACTTTAGGGTGAGCTTCTAAAAATTCGGCGATAGCTTGGCCGTTTTCAGTATGTGCCTGCATTCGAATTGCAAGTGTCTTCAGACTTCTCATCGCTAAAAAAGCATCAAATGGAGAGCAAATCCCGCCCATTGAATTGCTTAAGAATGCAATTCGCGTTGCAAGTTCATCGTTTGCCGTGACTGCAATTCCGCCCACCACATCACTATGACCATTGATAAATTTTGTAGTCGAATGCATGACGATATCTGCACCCAATTCAAGGGGCCGCTGAAAAAACGGACTCATGAAGGTATTGTCTACCACGCTTATGATCGCTTTTTGTTTCGCCAATTGAGTCGCCTTGGCAATATCAACCAGTTTCATAGTTGGATTTGTTGGAGTTTCAATCCAAATCATTTTGGTATTGGATTTAACAGCCGATTTCAAATTTTCAAACTGCGTGAGATCAACAAAACTAAACTCAATCCCATTGTTGCGAAGTACTTTATCAAAAAGACGAAAGGTTCCGCCGTACATATCGTCACTTGCAACGACGTGGTCCCCCGCTTTGAGCAAATGAAGTAGGGTCGTGGTCGCAGCACAACCACTAGCAAAGGCAAATCCGTGCTTTCCTGATTCAAGGTTTGCCACGCATTGCTCATAGGCAAAACGGGTTGGATTCTTGGTACGACTATACTCATAACCGGTGTGCTCCCCAGGAGATGACTGCACATATGTTGATGTCATATATATAGGAGTCATAATCGCGCCGGTAGTTGGATCAGGCGCCTGACCTGCGTGTATAGCTCGTGTTGCAAATCCAAATTTTTCTTTTTTCCAATCGATCGTACTCATTGCGGTCCCCTTGCTCACTCATCCAATAATTTATTTTGTCTCATCCAATTATCGTCAAATGCTTTGCTCAAATAGCTTTTTCCGCTATCAGGAAAAAGAACTAGAATTTTCGAAGGCGTTTTTAATGTTTCAGAAAACTTAATAGCAGCAGCAAGTGCTGAACCGGCCGAGGGTCCGACAAGCATACCCTCTGAACGGCAAATATTTCGACATGCCGAAAAAGACTCTTTGTCATTTACCTTTACAAAATCCGTCATCACATCAAAATGAACATTGTCTGGAAGCATATCTTCGCCGATACCCTCTACAAGGTAGCTCCCCGCGGGATCAATTACTTTCTTGTGGTAAAATACATCATAAAGAATACTGCCAATTGGATCTGCGCAAACAATTCTCACCTTAGGATTTTTTTCTCGTAAAAAACGTCCGACACCTGAAATCGTCCCTCCCGTCCCGGCGCCATTAACAAAAGCATCAATCTTGCCATCCATTTGGCGCCAAATTTCAGGCCCCGTGACCTGATAGTGTTGCGTGACGTTGGCGACATTGTGATATTGATTGGTATAGTAGGCTCCGGGAGTCTCAATCGAAAGTCTCTTCGCAACCGAATAATGGCTGCGTGGATCTTCGGGTTCAACTCCGGTGGGGGTAATCACCACTTGGGCGCCGTAGGCTCTCAATGTGGCCCGCTTCTCTTCACTGATTTTTTCAGGCATTACAAAAATGCATTTATAACCTTTAACCGCAGCGACAAGTGCCAGACCAACTCCGGTATTACCCGAAGTCGCTTCGACCAAGGTTCCGCCGGGCTTGAGTTCCCCAGATTTTTCAGCCGCCTCAATAAATGCAAGTGCAATGCGATCTTTCACACTGCTTCCCGGATTCACAAATTCAAGCTTTGCAAAAAACTGGTGCTGCGATTTGGGAACGCAACGCTGAAGCTGAACAATCGGTGTATCTCCAATTGTGGTTAAAATATTGGTGTGTATATTTTTATTAGATTTCAATTCCATCTTTTCTTAGCCTTTTCGTTCTCATATTTTGGGAAGACTTGAATTCAGGCAGATCCTGCGCAAAATCAAATTGAATTTTCTGAATCAAGAAAAGAACTCGACTCATTCTTTCAGTTGCATCTTCACTATAATCAATTCCTAAACGAGCCATTTGCGCTCTTATTACTTCAAGTTTTGGGTGGTCACTTGTGAGCTCTTTCACCAACTGATCAAGATCCTTTAGCTGAACAGATAGGCCCATTGACTTATCTGGTGCCGTTTCCGCTCTTGATTCGATAGCCAATTTTTTTCGAGATCCCAAATTTTACCCCCTCTAGTTCTAATTTTCACCATACCCATTAATGCTTCACCAAACAAGAATTCCGATTGAAAAACTCGTTCCTTAAAATACTAATTATATTAGATAGGTGTATAACATTCTTCGGCCAAGGCTCAAGTTATGCCCTTTTTTGGCCAAACACTAGGCCCGCAAGTATCTGAAAATACGTACTAATAGTAAAATGGCAAGGCTCAATCATGTGGTATGGGTGTTGAAGTACTAGTTTATTAAGATTAAAAATTTTATGTTCGGAAACTTAGGAGAACTTATGTTTTCAAAATTAAATTCTACAAAAACTTCGCGGGTGGCCAAGAAAAGCTATTTTATTCAGTCCTATATAAAGCTGGGGTTGGTTGCCTTTTTATCGACGGCTTTCGCTGTTGCCTGTGGCAATAAAAATGATGGCAATGGCGCAGTCGCCGGAGTCGCAATCCTAAGTGTCGCAAATGGCGGCGCAGGGACCGGTTTTGGCGGTGTCACCAGCCTCACGGTTTCTGTTGGTGATAGCAGTGGCTTACCTGCGCAAACTTACGTCCTCAATGTAGGCGTTGGCGCAATTAACGGCGATCTCAGGCAAATAGGTCAGAATGTTTATGAGTTACAAGCAACATGTGCCAATGCGAATTGTTCAGATGTCGCATTTATGATCGTAGCCCGCCGAGGATTTGCAAATACCGGGGGTACATTTAATAATTATTTTAATGGAGCCAATCCTTTAGCTGGTGACGGCGTGAACTATCCGGCCACCGCTAGCACAAATTATGTATTAACCACTCAGCCAATGGGATCTGTTGAATTTCTTTATCGCGCAACCGGTGGCACCACAGGGATCACTTGGGTGCTAACAAAAACCTTAGTTGATAATACAGGGCAAATTAGTGTTTTGAATCAAGCTCAGATTCTGGCCTTAGAGCAACCTTAATTGAGGTTTCAAAATCACGATCATTAATAATTCTGAGCTCACCCGGCTCGGTTTTGAATTTTAGCTCGCCAGATTTCGAAATATCCTGCCATTTTAATTTGTGAATTCCCGCACGCAAGTTTTCAAGAATGACGGGTGAATAGCCCAAATCATTGCCGTCGAAAAATACTCTATACCACTTCTTAGTTCGAATTTCGAGATGACCTAACCTAGGTTTTATCAAATTTGAATCCAATCGAACTAGTGGTGTTGATGTCACAGGTACAACAAAACATGAAGTCACAAGTACAACGAGTAAAGCCAATTGAGCACTCTTTTTTACCGGCTGCCTAAATGGAAGCTGAAGAGTTTGCTGGCTGGATAGACTCCTGCGCTCTAATATAGATGCCACCAATTTGCCGAGTTGCCTTTGGATAAACGAATTTCTTTGAATTTTTTTAAAGCTTCGCTGGCTGGGATCAGAACTCAAAAAAAATGTATCGGTATTTTGGGCGCTTTCCGCGCGGCGTTTGCAATTTTCAATTCCCTCAGGAATTTTCAAAATCCCTTCTTTTAAATCGATTTCAATAAGTCCCAATGCAAACAGATCTGCTTGTAGACTACGTCCTTGTCCCCGCCAAACCTCTGGGGATAGGTATTGTGGAGTACCAAATAGCTCTTGAGCATTGATTTGGTTTGCCGTCGACATTGAAAAGTCGATCAATTTTATATTGCCTGCTTTATCGATCATTATATTTTTTAAATTTAGATCGCCGTGAAAATATCCTGACCGATCTAAGGCCTGCAGCCCCAGCTGAACTTGAGCAATGATTTCAAGTATTTGTTCTTCTATTAAGTCTTCAAATCGCAAAAGCTCAAAAAGTGTTATGCCCTCTATGTATTCTAATACCAACGCCGGTCCAAGTTTTAAATTCTCCCAAGCCAACATTCGAACGCAATATATAGAGTCAATCTTTGATAGAGCCTCAAACTCTTGTCTCAACCAGCTTACCTGATTCTTATTTTTAAGAATTTTCAAACACACCACTTGTTTAGAATGTCCCCTGCTATCGAGCCTTAAAGCCCTGTAAACACGACTACTGAGCCCCTCACCGAGGCAACAATCAAGTTTGTAGGTTGGAGATTCGCTTTCTATTCTTTCCATTAGCTCGGCTGATTTCAACTTTTGTGCCATTCACAACCTCTTTTTGAAAAGAAGACTCGGGTTGGCGAGGACGTCTCGATATTGCTGATCGTTCAGTTTGTCGTTTGCAATTCGCCGACAAGCCTCTGGCAGCGGCTTTAAGTTTAGAGTCGACTCTTTTGCTTCAACTATTTGATTTGCTTGTTCAATGCAATTCTCGCTCAGCCACATTTTGGCTTTCAAATAATTTTTTTCGGACAATATGCGATGCCGCCTTTCAAATTCAATCACTTCAAAGCATGAAGACGGCAACATATTAAATTTCAATTGAATGTCACACTCAGATTGAAAACTTTCAAAGCGATTCAACTCTTTAAGTTTCGTATTAAGGTGGGTAATACTAGTCGCGCGGAGCATCTCGGCCAATTTCAACTCGCGCGGCTCTTCTGCAAAAAGAGAAGCTGGGCTTAAATACACCAAGATCAAAAAAAACTTTCTCATTTGGCCAGCTCCCGCAACAATTGATTCAAAATGGGACCAAATAATAAAATTAAAAAGGCTGGAAACTGAAACAACAGCAATGGAATCATCATTTTCAATGGAAGCATTTCAATGTGCCGCTTGATCTCAAGCTCCATTCCTCTTTCAACCTCGATTTGCACCTCTTTCATTTGATTTTGAATACTCTGACCTGAAAGTCCTGCAGCAATTAATTCAAGGAGGCCACGCCGATAGGAGCTGGGCTCTTCTTGAATCAATTTTCCCCAATTCTGGCCTCTATCCCATGCAAATAAAAATTTTTTCGACAAATCAGAAAACTCATCTCGAGTTTGGCCAATATACTTTAAAAATCCCGTTCGGATGGATTCGCCATTTGCAAAAGCCGACTGCAATTCTAATATACAAATCATTGGTGGGGCTAAATTTTCCATTTGATTTTTTGTCCCTTGTTAAAAATAAATAAAATCCCAGATCCGAAAAGGCTCAAACTTATGAAAATCAGTCGAACATTCTCTTTAAAACCAAATCGACCAATTACAAAAAAGAAGAGTGCAAAATAAATTCCGGTAAGAATGATTGATTGCGTTCGAATCTGTTGGATGATTTGACCGGACCTACGTCGAAAGTCGGATTGAATTTTAAGTCGATCACGAAAATGAACTAATCTTTTAAGTGCGGTATGAGGAGCCAAGTCGGCTTTCGCAAACTCCATTACGATCATTTGGACAAAATCAGATATTCTTTCCGAGTTGTTTTGTTGTGAAAAAACAACAACGTCTCGAATGTCGATCAAAATTCTTTGAATTGTCACCGGACTCTCTGCGATCGCCTCCGAAAATGCGTTTCGAAATGCTTTTCCCGATTTCATTTTCATTATGATAACTCCCAAGATCTCTTCAAAACGCTCTTCGAATTTTTTTCTCCTATGCTTTTTCAAAGTTGTAATGAAAAGAGAAAATGTGAGGTGTGGAAGGAAAGCCAAGAGCCACAAAATCAAAATGTGAGACGTAAAATAGAAGATAAATAGAATCCAAATGAGATATGCGGTGCCAAATTTTGTCATTTGGTTTTTTACGATAATATTTTGTCCGACCACTTCATTCAAAATCCGATCGGCGGTGAAAAATCCGAAAATCAAAATCAAAAACACGATCAACATTTGTGAATTCTCCTTAAAATCACTAAATGCAAAAAAAAAGCACTAAAGTTATTTTTTTCTATTGACGATCATAGTCACACCAGTAACACTATTAACAGGTAGACCACTTGTTAAACAAAAGTTACTCATCCTAGGAGGAGCACAATATGGCAAAGAAAAAAGCTACAAAAAAAGCAGCGAAGAAAGCTACTAAAAAGAAAGCTACTAAAAAGAAGTCTTCTAAGAAGTAGATTTCTGCTTTGAAAGTTTCTTAAAGAGCCTTCGAGAAATCGAAGGCTCTTTTTTTTTGCATTCTTCAGGAAAATGGCTGTAGTGGCTGAATATAGCACACAGACCTTTATCTCTTTCTTATAAAATTTAAAATGAATGTTTTAGAATGAGACGCAAAAGCAAAGAGGCCAGCTCATTGATTAAAAAATATGAGCCTTAATGCCTTCTTTTTGTAGAAAATTACTTATTGTTTTGTCGTCCAGTTTATCCAAACGCCAAATCAAGTCGTGAACAAGACCCAAAGTTTTTTCGCCTTCAGGAGTTCTAATTTTTGCAGTTAAGACACTCAAATCATCGGTCATAGATGCAAAGTTTGACAAAATTTTGGCAATTTCTTTATTTTTTGAAGTTTTATCTAATAAAACGAGCGTTTTATTTAAATTCGTAACAAGACCATTCATCTTTTCAAGTGTATCTGTAACTGAACTCTCATTTTTCTCAAGTATGTCGATTACTTTGCCGGCCAGACCATAACTCTGAGAAATAAGTTGATCTATTCTTGGTGGATCCTCACCTCTAACAAAATCGCCAATTTTAAATTCGGGATGAGTATTGCTTCCGGGAGTGATTTCAATAAACTTTTCGCCGATCACTCCGGCGAGATTAATAAAAAACTTACTATCAGTTCTCAATGTGGGCCAAGCTTCTTTGCTAATTGAAACTCGCACCTTCAATTTGACCTCATTGCCCCGACTATCTTTCATATTCGGATCAAATTTAATTCCCTGGACCTTGCCGACCTTAATTCCCATTACACGAACTGGCGAACCAACTTCAATGCCGCCAGCAAAATTGTAACCGATTTCAATTTCATTATTTTGCGTGAAGGGATTGATCGCCCCTAAGTAGTAAGCAAAACCCACCACCAAAGTAACTGCAAAAATAAAGAGAAGGCCCACCTTAATTTCGACTTTCATGAACTCGATCTTAGCGAGCTTTAAAGTCGAATGGCAATACTTCACTTTAAAAAAGACTTGAGAAGATATAGGTCAAAATGAAATCGATGATGATAATGCTAATGGAAGTCGCGACCACGCTATTCGTGGTTGCCAATCCGACGCCTTCCGCCCCTGCTCGACAACGAAATCCGTAATAACAACTAAAAAATGGGATGACCGCACCAAAACAAGCACCCTTGACGATCGCTAATATCAGATCCTGAAAATGCACAAAGGTTCTCACCGCAGTATAAAACGCACCGGTCGTAAATCCCAACTGTAAAGTACAGACCAACATCGCACAAAAAACACAAACCAAATT
This sequence comes from Bdellovibrionales bacterium, assembly GCA_043739185.1. Lineage (GTDB taxonomy): Bacteria > Bdellovibrionota > Bdellovibrionia > Bdellovibrionales > JAMPXM01 > JAYTQQ01. The sequence goes on along the minus strand of JAYUEN010000386.1, from coordinate 149,304 downwards.
GGCAATGATACTCAACATAAAGCTGCTGATGATACTTGCGATCAGGCGTGGCACCACCAAAAATTGTACCGGATCAATGCCCAACATTTTCAAGGCATCAATTTGCTCTGTAATTTGCATGGTTCCAATTTCAGCAGCAAGCCCCGCGCCGACCCGAGAGGTAAGTAAGAGTGCGGTTACAACTGATCCCAACTCCCTTAGAATAAGCAATGTCGCAAACCCCGGAACCATCGAATCATCATGTATCACCAATTTCATATGAAAGGATGCTTCTACAATCGTGACCACAGCAGCAAAACTCACACAAAATACGATAATAAACAGACTCTCGTTAGCCATAAAATAGACTTGATTCAAAATTTCGCGATATCGAAACGGGGGCGTAAAAACCCCCTCTAAAGTTCTAAAAACAAGCAATGAAAACTCACAAAAATTGCGAAAATGACTAATGAAAAATTCGCCGATATTGAGGCTTGAATTTTTATTCGGTAAGGCTCTATACAATTAAAAGCCTCCTAAAAACTCGGATAATGATGCACTTACTACACTCGTTAACCAATCAGCCACGACCAAGCCGACCATTGAAGATACGGCCGTTTGAACGACGGCCCTGCCCACCCCTTTTGCTCCGCCACTCGCAGTATAACCTTTGTAAGTACAAATACTTGCCAAAACAAATGAAAACACAAAGCATTTAAATAGACCGGTTAAAATCGATGAAAACTGCACAATATTAGGAATGTGTCGCAAATATTCTTCAATCGTAATTCCAGAAAAAAAGACGCCAAGAAATACACCACCAAATATCGACATAAAGAGTCCAACCACTAAGAGAAAAAAACTAGATAAAATAATGGCGACAAAGCGGGGAAAAATAATTTCTTGGATGGGATTGGCACCCAAACATCGAATAGCATCAATTTGTTCGGTTACTCTCATGGTCCCAAGCTCAGCCGAAGTAAATGCTCCGACTTTGCCCGAAAGCATGAAGGCAATAAGTAGGGGCCCGACTTCGCGAATGGTTCCGCTGGTTGCGAGGCCACCTAAAAAACCAAGGGCGCCGAAGGCTTTTACTTGTAAGGTAAACTGAACCGCCATAATTGCGCCGACAAAGAAGCCCGCCACAGCAGTTGTAGATAGAGATTGCATGGTCACTCGCCAAACTTGAAAAATCGTTTCGCGGATCTTGATTCCCTTTCGAAAACTAGTGGTAAAAATACTTGCAATGAAAAGAATGCCGCTGCCAATTTCGTGCAAAATATTCAGTTGTTTATTCATCCAATTTTTCAAGAGTTCATCTCGCTTAAAAAATCAATGACCAGGGGTTGCTGGCTGTTTTTTACTTGCATTGGCGTGCCGCTTTCAACAATTTGACCCTTGTCTAAAACCAAAATCCGATCGGCGACTTCAAATGCAACTTTCATATCGTGACTCACCACAATTGATGTGGTTTTGAGGCCTCGGGAAAGATCCAGAATGAGTTTGCTAATTGAGTTCGTGGTAATCGGATCCAAACCAGTTGTAGGCTCATCGAATAATAAAATTTTTGGCCGAAGCGCAATCGTGCGAGCCAGACTCACTCGCTTTTGCATGCCATAAGAGATTTCAAAGGGAAGCTTGTGCTCAATGTTTTTGAGGTGAACGAGCTTTAAACTTTGGGAGATTCTTTCATTCATTTCTTTTTCACTCATTTCAAAATGGCGACGAAGCCCAAATGCGATATTCTCATAAACGCTCAAGGAATCAAATAGCGCAGGCTGCTGAAAGACCATTCCACAATACTTTCGCACCTCAAAATATTGCTCTTCGGTTAATGAGGATACTTCTTTGCCATTTATCCAGATAGAACCCTCATCGGGTCGCAATAGGCCAACAATATTTTTTAGTAAAACCGACTTGCCGGTTCCTGATATTCCTAAAATAAATAATATTTCGCCTTCATTCACCTTAAAATTAATTCCATTTAAAACCGTTCGATCACCAAACCTCTTGACCAAATTTTTAAATTCAATCATTGAAGTACTCGCTCTCGTCCTCTTGAGAATTCATGACCAACGGGCCCGTCAAATATCCATGAATAAATTGTTGCACTCTCGGATCTGGATGCATTTTGGTCTCTTGAACCGTGCCGGTCACAATGAGACTGTGGTCGACTACCAAACCAATTCGATCTGCCATTTGATAGGCCCGATGCATATCATTGGTGATCGCCACGATGGTGCATTGATTGTCCTTTTTTACTTGCAAAATCAATTCGACGATTTTGCGACTGGTAATTGGGTCAAGTCCCGCCGTCGGATCATCAAATAAAAGTATCTTTGGGTTTAAAACCAGTGCCCGGGCGATGCCCAAGCGCTTTTGCATTCCACCGCTAATTTCATCTGGATATAAATCCTTTGAATCATATAATCCAACCGCGGTTAAGTATTTTTGAATTGCCCGCTCGCGCTCTTGAGAATTCAAATGGCTAACCTCGCGCATAGCAAATGCTAAGTTTTCAGCCACCGGAAGCGAATCAAAAAGAGCATTTTTTTGAAAGAGCATTCCCATTTGCCTAATAATTTCTCGGCGCTTTTTGCCACGAGACGTCAGTAAGTTTTGACTTCCAATATAGATTTCGCCAGTGGATGGCGACAATAGTCCAGCGATCATTTTAAGCAAAAGACTTTTTCCGAGTCCGCTGGGGCCAACTAAGACAAATGTTTCTCCACTTGAAATATGAAGATTGATGTCTTTGAGAATGGCCTCTTCGCCCACTCTAAATCCGACCTTCTTCAAATGAATTTCAGATGACGCCATCCTGAATTTACCTGCCTAAATCGAGTTGTGACAATATTTCAGATTTTGATTCTCATCTTTTCAAGCTTTACGAGTCCGAACTCTATTTCTCATTTTACGAGTACTTGCCGAGTGCCCTGTTTCATTAGTAGTCTATACATTGCGTGATAAATTGAAATGAATATTTTAGTATATTTAGGGGTGAGATTCTCATCGCCTAAATTTCGGAGAGAAAATGGCTTGGCAGAAATCAAAAATTCAAGCCAGTAAAAAAATAACAGAAGGGAATCTCTATGCATAAACGTAAAAAAATAACCGTGATCGGCGCTGGCTTTGTAGGCTCGACTTGTGCCCATTGGGCAGCTCAAAAGGAACTTGGCGATGTCATTCTTCTTGATATCAATGAAGGTGCCGCAAAGGGTAAGGCTCTTGATCTTTTTGAAGCCTCACCAGTTGAAAGTTTCGATTCGAAGGTAACCGGTACGGCCAATTACGCCGATATTGAAGGCTCAGATGTTGTCATTCTCACAGCTGGAATTCCCCGAAAGCCGGGTATGAGTCGCGATGATTTGATGACGACAAATGCAAAAATCGTAAAAGAGGCAAGTCTTGGAATTAAGAAGTACGCGCCAAATTCTGTGGTTATTGTGGTGAGTAATCCGCTGGATGCCATGGCTTTTGTTTGCAAAGAAACTACCGGCTTTCCGCGAAGTCGTGTGATCGGAATGGCTGGCGTACTTGATGGCGCTCGCATGCGATCTTTTATTGCTGAAGAGTGCAATGTTTCAGTTAAAGATGTGAATGCCTTTGTGCTTGGTGGTCACGGTGACACCATGGTTCCGATGCCAAGACATTGTTCGGTTGGCGGTGTGCCTTTGACCGAAATGTTATCGCAAGAAAAAATTGATGCCATCGTAACTCGAACTCGAAATGGAGGCGCTGAAATCGTAGGCCTCTTGAAAACAGGTTCTGCCTACTATGCGCCAAGTGCAAGTGCGGTTCAAATGGCCGAAGCAATTCTAAAAAATCAAAATCGTATTTTACCTTGTGCCGCTCTGCTTGAAGGCGAATATGGGGTGAAAAACCTATTTGTCGGCGTGCTCTGTAAAATTGGTGGCAATGGCCTTGAAAAAGTTATTGAACTAAAATTAAACGACACTGAAAAAGCCGGTCTTGCGAACTCTATAAAAGCAGTTCAAGAACTTGTAGACGCACTCAAAAAATTGGAATTTTAATATATGAATATACATGAGTACCAGGCCAAAGAAGTTTTGCGCAAATTCGGAGTCCCAACCTTAAAAGGTCAGACTGCGGATTCACCTGATCAAGCCGTGACCGCAGCAAAGAATATTGGTGGAACAATTTGGGTCGTAAAAGCCCAAATTCATGCCGGCGGAAGAGGCAAAGGCGGCGGAGTAAAAGTAGCAAAATCAATAGATGAAGTTCGCAGCTATGCTGAGAAAATCATTGGCATGAAATTGGTCACTCACCAAACTGGCCCCGAGGGCAAAATTGTACACAAGGTACTCATTGAAGAGGGCTGTCGAATCAAAAAAGAATATTATGTCGCGGTTTTATTAGACCGTTCGGTAGGCCGCCTCATTATGATGGCATCAAGCGAAGGTGGTATGGATATCGAGGAGGTCGCCCACAAAACTCCTGAAAAAATTCATCGCGTGGTCATCGATCCTGCTGTTGGATTGGGGCCCTATCAGGCAAGACAACTGGCTTTTAAGATTGGTATGAAAGATAAAGTGGCTAGCAAAGCCGCGGGATTTTTTCTTAATTTATACAAAGCCTATCAAGCAAATGATTGTGCCGTGGCCGAAATCAATCCTTTAGTTGAAACCGACGATGGCGATGTCTTAGCTCTTGATTGTAAAATGAATTTTGATTCAAATGCACTTTATCGCCACGAAGACATTGTGAAATATCGCGATTTAAATGAGGAAGAGGCCTCTGAAATTGAAGCCAGCAAGTATGATCTCGCATTTATTAAATTGGACGGAAATATTGGCTGCTTAGTGAATGGCGCCGGTCTCGCAATGGCGACCATGGATATTATTAAAATTCACGGCGGCAATCCTGCCAATTTTCTAGATGTTGGTGGTGGCGCCAATAAAGAGAAGGTCACTCAGGCATTTAAAATCATTTTGCGCGATCCGAATGTGAAGGGAATTTTTGTTAATATTTTTGGTGGAATTATGAAGTGCGATATTATTGCCGAAGGGGTGATCGCGGCTTCTCGCGAATTGGGATTGAAAGTTCCCTTGGTCGTTCGACTTGAGGGAACCAATGTTGAGCTTGGCAAAAAAATGTTAGCTGAAAGTGGCCTCAATATTACGCCAGCTGATGATCTTGCTGATGCCGCCAAAAAAATTGTTTCAGCAGTGAAGGGAAAATAAATGTCTATCCTAATTAATAAAAACACCAAAGTAATCTGCCAAGGTTTTACCGGCTCACAAGGGACCTTTCACTCTCAACAAGCTGTTGAGTACGGAACCAAAATGGTCGGTGGAGTCACACCTGGCAAAGGCGGCGGTACCCATCTCAATTTGCCAATTTTCAATACCGTTGAAGAAGCGGTTTCGAAAACTGGCGCCAACGCTTCAGTTATTTATGTTCCCCCACCTTTTGCCGCAGACTCGATAATGGAAGCCGTTGATGCTGGCGTTGAATTGGTCGTTTGTATAACCGAGGGAATTCCGGTTTTAGATATGGTTGCTGTCAAAAGATTTATGCTTGGCAAAAAAACCAGATTGATTGGGCCCAATTGCCCTGGGGTTATCACTCCAGGCGAGTGTAAAATTGGAATTATGCCAGGAGCCATTCACAAAAAAGGTCATGTGGGAGTGCTTTCACGCTCAGGTACCCTGACTTATGAAGCCGTTGGGCAACTCACTCGCATTGGTCTCGGTCAAAGTACTTGCGTGGGGATTGGTGGTGACCCAGTGAACGGCACTAATTTTATCGATATCCTCGAAATGTTTAATCGCGATCCCGATACCCATTCTGTAATTATGATTGGCGAAATCGGCGGGACCGCCGAAGAAGATGCTGCTGAATACATTAAGCGCGAATTTAAAAAGCCAGTGACCTGTTTTATTGCGGGCGCTACTGCACCCAAGGGCAAAAGAATGGGCCATGCCGGAGCCATTATCAGCGGTGGAAAGGGAACTGCAGAGGCCAAGTTTGAAGCCTTGCAAAGTGCCGGCTGTAAAATCGCGAGAAGTCCTGCGGATTTGGCAAAATAATCTTAAACTGCGGCCAAGCTTAAAGTTGGCTGCGAGTTCAATTGGGTGATTTTATGAGAGCTTTATTTTTTGTTGTTTCGTTGATGTTCAGTCAGGCAAATGCCTTTGAAACTTTTAAACTGAGCGAAAGTTCACTTGGGCCGCTCAATGAAAAAACCCAAGCCAATCTGTGGCAGATCAAAAAGCTTTTTAAGGGCTATAAAGTTAAAACCGATACCTTTTTCATGGATGGAGAGGCCTCGGGTGAAACTTTTAGAATTTTGCAAGGAGATGAGATTCTTTTAGAAATAAACGCCAATACCGTGGGCGCAACTTATATATATAGCGTGATCATTCTAGATCCAAAAATCAAAACTCCGGACGGGATTCACCTCGGCTCAAAACTTGAGGATCTGGTTGCACTTAAAGTTCTAGGCAATTGCACAAGAGGTGCTGAAGAGGCTGAGCACGAGGTTCGATGTACGGCAAAAGGTGGCTCTAATTTTGGATATGCCTTTCTCATTTCTGCCGAAGAGGAAGAGAAAACTGAACCCGGCTCCCCAGTAGAAATCGCAATTCAGCCCAAAAGACGCATTCTTTCGGGCCTCACTTGGCATCCACCACGAAAGCTAAAATAGCTTCTTGAAATGCCGCCCCTGAAGTGTTAGCAAGATGAGATTATAAAAACCAAGGAGATCAGAAATGTCTAAGGAAATGACCTTTAGTATTATTAAGCCAAACGCTGTTAAGAAAAACAATATCGGCGGCATCATCAATAAATTTGAAAAAGCAGGGCTCAAAATTGCTGCGGCGAAATTAACTGTCATAAGCAAAACAAAGTGCGAAGAGTTTTATGCAGAACACAAAGCCCGTCCCTTTTTCGGTGAACTCGTGAGTTTTATGACTTCTGGGCCTGTTCTTTTGATGTGTTTAAGTGGCGACAATGCAATTGCAAAAAATCGAGAAATTATGGGCGCTACTGACCCTAAGAAGGCGGCTCCGGGTACTATTCGCGCTGAGTTCGGCGACAGCGTCGGAGAAAATTCTGTTCACGGAAGTGACTCTGCAGAAAGCGCACAGCGCGAACTTGCTTTGTTTTTTGAAAAATCTGAATTTGTAAATAAATAGACTTCTTTTGTCACGTTCCCGCAAGAATTGAGAATTTATTATTGAACGAGCTTTAGAGCTTCATCAAATTTTAGAAGTTCGCGTTGATCGCCTTTCAGTAGGCGGACGCGGCGTTGCAAGACACGATGGAGCTGTCATATTCGTTGAGCGCGCAGCACCTCGCGAACGACTCAAGGTGCGAATTACCTTTCTTAAAAAAAATTATGCAGAGGCAGAAATTGTTCAAATCCTCGAGGCTTCAGAAGCCAGGATCACTCCCCCATGCCCGCATTGGCAGGCCTGCGGCGGCTGCAGCTGGCAACACATTACATATCAAGAGCAGCTCAATCAAAAAGCCTCCTTGATTCAAGAGTCGATGCAAAAGTTCAGTGGCTTTGAAAAAATTAAGGTCGAAACTTGCATTGCAAGTCCACTTGAATTTCGTTATCGAAACCGCATTCAAATTCATGCGCTAAAGGGACAGCTGGGATTTTTCAAAAAGAACACGCATGAAATAGTCCCTATTGACGATTGCCTTATTACCGATGAAAAAATCACACAAAAATTTGCGCAAATTCGAAAAGAATCCTTGAAGAAGAAATTAGCAAAAAGCGAACGAATCGAATTGAAAATAGATTCCGCTCATCATCAATCGGACTTAGATGCGGGCTTTTCACAGGTGAATTCCGCTCAAAATGAAAAGTTGCGCGTCCTTGTCGGTGAGCTGGCCCAAGGTCTCATCGCGAAGAATAATTCCAAACAGATTTTCGATCTCTATTGTGGCGGCGGAAACTTAAGTTTTTCACTTGCCCAACAATTTAAAAACTCGAAGATTATTGGCGTCGAATTGAGTCCAAAAAATATTTCGGATGCACGCAACTTCCTTAGAGTTTCAAAACATGAAGGTCAAATTGAGTTTCACCAGTCAAAAGTAGAGGAATTTCTCAGGCATACCACCTATAATTTGTCAGCCAATTTAGTGGTATTAGATCCTCCCAGAACCGGTTGCGACCCCGAAGTCATGAAAATCTTGGCCGAAAAAAAGCCGCACTCGATCATTTATGTAAGCTGCCATCCAGCGACCTTGGCTCGAGATCTAAAGTTTTTATCCCAAGATTATGTCATTAGCAAAATTCAACCCATTGATATGTTTCCCCAGACCGATCATGTCGAATGTATCGTTGGACTAGAGAGAGTTGAATTAGAGTCGGCGACTAGACCTGAGTGATTTTGCCAGTTTGATTTTTATCTGATAGCATTTAGTCGACGTACAACAAGAAGTTTCGGCACCAGAAAGAGTCAATAAAATGTCAATGTCCCAAAGATTTACTCAGCTCCTATTTGCGTGCGCGATTTTGGGATTGAGCTCTTGCGAAACCACTCCAAAAAGCAAAGAGGCCGCCCAGCTACATTTACAAATCGGCACGGCGCAACTTTCAGGTGGAAATTACCCTATTGCCATGAAAGAACTCATGGAAGCTCACGAACTCGATCCCGACAATGAGATGATTGAAAATAATTTAGGCTTAGCCTATTTCGTAAGAGAAAAGTACGAAGAGGCAGAGAAACACCTTGGCTTGGCACTTAAAATTAAACCTGATTATACTGACGCCCTTAATAATTTGGCTCGTGTTCATATCGAATTGGGCCGCAACGATATGGCCATTAAAGAGCTCGAGCGGGTACTAAATGATTTGACCTACCAATCTGCAGAAAAAGCCTGGGTGAATTTGGGCTTGGCTTATTTTCAAAAAGCGCAGTACGAAATTGCCAAAAATAAATTTCTTGAAGCTATCAAATTGAATCGATCCCATTGTTTGGCGCACACCCTTTTTGGTAGATCAGAACTAGAGCTTGATGATTTTTCGCATGCTTCTGCAGAGCTCGACCGCGCTATCGTTTTTTGCAAACAGAGCCATTTTGATGAACCTCACTATTACAGTGGTATTTCTTATTTTCGAATGGGAAATCGCGAAAAGGGGATCGCTCGTATGGAAGAGGTACTTAAGTATTATCCAAACGGAAAATATGCAGCCCGAGCAAAAAATATGATTGAAGAAATGAATAAGTAGGTTTTGAAATGAAAAAAACCGGCACCATTTTAAAAGAAGCGCGTGAGAAAAAAGGAATTTCAATTTATGAAGTTTCGACCGCCACTAAAATCAATACTAAAAATATCACAGCTATGGAAGAAGGCGCCATCGATCGGCTGCCGCCAAAGACTTTTCTGCGCGGCTTTGTAGCCTCTTATGCTAGCTTTTTGCAGATCGATACCAATGAAATCCTAAAGGTATTTTTTGAAGAGATGGGCTCGACTCGACCGGAAGTAGCCGTGCGCGATCAGGTTACGGGCGAACTTCAGAAAACCGAAGAGCTCCGTGAGAATGCTCGCGCCGATAAATCGCGCCTCAATACTTTGGCGGACAATCAAAAAATTGGTTATTTTAAAGTTTATGGTGTCATTGCAATTTTCATTTTAATTGTGATTATTGGTCTGATAAAACGCAAAATGGATAGCTATGAAAGCGAGTCAATTCCGCAAATAAATCCAATTGCAGAAATGAATCCCGCCAATGGGACCCCGCCGCCGAATAGTACACCCCAGGTTGAGAAGTCTAGTGATGCAATTGCTAGTGCCACACCAATGCCAGTGAGTACGCCGGTTGCAACGCCGGTTGCAACCCCTGTTCCCACACCAAAACCGACGGCGACTCCGAAGCCAATTGCTACCCCTACTCCGACGCCTGTTTCGACACCGACACCGACACCGACACCAACGCCAACGCCTGAGGCAACGCCTAGTCCGTCTCCAACTCCCGTGGCAACTCCAAGCCCAAAGCCAACACCCAGCGCTACCCCTAAAACGAATTCTTCTCCTGGCCCAAGTCCGATTGCTAGTCCCTCAATGGTAAAATCTCAAGAAGTCATAATTGAAGCCCTCAATGATGTCGATATCATCGTGCAAATTGATAGCGAAGCCCCTAAAAAAATGACTTTGCACCACGAAGAGGTTCAAAGTATAAAAGCCAAAAGAAAAGTCAGCATGAAGTTTAGCGACGGCGGCGCTGTCAACCTCACGGTTAACGGAAAAGACAGAGGCGTTCCGGGAGATTTGGGAAAACCTAAAAAGTTAGAGGTCCCGTAAGCCCCAAGTCATGAATTCAAATGCGAGGATCAAAAAATAATGCATTTAAATTTGCGGGCCTCGAATTGAACAATTTTCTTAAAGTATTTTTTGCCTGCCTTCTTTTGAAATTGGTTTTTGGCGCTCTCCTTCCGATGTCTGCCGATGAAGCCTACTATTGGTTTTGGGGACAACACCCACAAATGAGTTATTTCGATCATCCCGCAATGGTGGCGTGGCTTTTTTATTTAGGCGCTAAGTTGGATGCGTTTTTTTCGCTTAGCCATTTGCAAATTTCACGTCTCCCCTCGATTCTCTTGGCGCATTTGAGCCTCTATTTTTGGTATTTGATTCTCAAAAAGCATTTAACCGAGAGCCAATTGATTCAATTTCTCCTTTTTGCCATTTTGTCTCCGCTGTGGGGAATGGGCTCTATTGTTGCCACTCCTGATGCGCCGCTGGTATTTTTTTGGTCATTATCGATTTACCTATTTGTTCAAATATTAAATGCTTCAAGCCAATCAAAGCCGACCTGTTTGTTATATGCATTTTTGGGTGCAAGTCTGGGCCTTGGGTTTTGTTCAAAATATCATATCGTCTTGTTTGTTCCGGCAGCCATTTTTTATTTAAGCCTCGAGAAAGCGTGGCGCCAGCTTTCAAAAAAGGGAATTTTAATATTGATTTTCACGGGCTTGGTTTTTTCAAGTCCCGTGCTACTATGGAATATTCAAAATGACTTTGCATCTTTTCGCTTTCAATTGCAGCACGGCTTGGCAACCAACGACGCCTGGAAAATTCGCTGGCCGCTTGAATACTGTCTTGGTCAATTTTTCCTTCTTTTCCCGACCGTGTTTTTAGTTGCAATGAAAAAGCCCAAAGAAAATGATTTGAGACTTGTTTACTACTTTGGCTGGTTTCCAATTCTATTTTTTTTAATCACTTCACTCAAATCAAAGGTAGAGGCCAATTGGCCCATTGCTGCCTATCCCGCCCTGATCTGTCTTGGTTATTATGGGTTAAAACAATCAAAGGCCTTCAAGATAACCTTTGGTATTTGGCTACTCGCTTGGATTCTGGTCATCGCCCAGATTCTGACTCCTTGGATCCCAATTGATGAGCGTGAACTTAAAACCTATGAAATGAAGAAATATGACCCCTTAGTGAGTATTTATGAAAAAGACTCGCAGAATTACTTTGCGAGTTCTTATCAAATGGCGGCAATGATATCTTATAAGACCCGGTTCACCTCTCCTCTTCTCTATAAAGCAGTGGGTCTTAGTCGTATCGACTATTTTGATTTTCAAAAAGAATCGACTCCAAATGAAAAGCGAATTAGGATATTTTGTGAGCGCTATCAGCCCCTTTCTAAAGAGCTGTTAGACTTAGGTTACCGTGAAGTCTCTTCAACAGAAATAACTGATTTTTTTCGACTCGTGGGTGCAAGTAAGGAATAAAAAAATGCGTGCCTTTATATTTGTGGCAACAATGTTTTTTGCATTTTTTGTTTATGGTCTTTATCTTACACAATTTCACCCGTCTGTTTTGACAGACGAATTGCAACCAAAGAATCCGTCAGGCTTTTATGATTATCGTGGACAGGTAGACGTTCACACTACGATCAGCCAGGGCAGCGGCTCTCCAGGTGAGGTCATTCGTGCGGCGCAAGAGTCAGGCAATGATTTTTTAATACTATCTGATATCAATGATTTCACACAGAATTACTCGGCAGAGGGATATCATCAAAGGACTCTGACTCTGGTTGCTGGCCAATACAATTATGTGGACACTCATCTTATTTTCTTTGATGTTTTGCATGCGAGTCCAATTGATAGTTATGGTAAAGCTCAAGTTATTTTGGCCGATCAACTTTCTCAAAAGTCTTCAGAGGCCAAAAAAGACATTCTCATATTAGCGCATCCATTTAAGCAAGGTTATGCTTGGAGTGGTCCGATTCCTAGTGGCTTAGATGGGTTTGAACTTTTGAATCTAAAGGTCATTTGGCAAAAGGCGTGGCAAAAATCGAAACTCTCATTTATTTGGAGTGTGCTCACTTACCCTTTCAATTCGCAATTGGCGCTTTTGAGAATTTACGAAGATCCAAAAGAAGAAAATGAATTTTGGGACTCGATTCTGAGAAAGCGAAAATTCATTGGATTTGCAGGCGCAGATGCGACGGCTAGAACAGGTTCTATTGGCAATTTTTCCCTAAAATTCCCTTCGTATTTGGTCTCATTTGGACTGCTCAGCAATCATGTTTTGCTCAATTCTGAGTTGACAGGAAATTTTGATGGCGATCGCAGGAAGATCGTGTCTGCACTAAGAAAATCTCAGTTTTATATGAGCTTTGATACCCTCGCCAATCCAAAAGGCTTTAACTCCTATTTAGAAGACGGGGACCATATCCTGCCGATAGGATCTGAGCTTCATTTCGCTCCGCATATATACTTGAATACTCATCTACCCCAAAAACCAATAGTAGACTTTGAGGTCACCATTATTCGCGACGGCATCGCCATAAGAACCTTTAATTCGCAGGAATCAAGATTTGAAATTCCCTCAAAGGGTGTATATAAGGTCGTTGTGAGGGTGATACCCACCTTTCCGCTTCCGGATGGTAAAAGATGGCTTACTTGGATTTATACCAATCCATTTTACGTCAACTAAGCCAATGGATCAGTTCAAATAACCTGAGGGGGATTTTTTGAAATTACTAGCAAGTCTTTTTTTGACCTTATTGTTCGCGCCACAAGTATTTGCATATCCCTCAAGAGTTCTGATTATTCGACATGGCGAAAAACCAGCAGATAAAAATAATGTTCATCTTTCTCCACGTGGCGTTCAACGAGCCCAAGCGCTCACTCAACTTTTTCTTAAGAAGCCCCAACTTTTATTATTCGGTAAACCAGTTGCTATTTTTGCTTTTAATAATTTTGGTGATGGCAGTGAACGAGGTGTCGAAACGGCAACTCCTTTAGCCAAAAGCCTCGGCTTAAAACTAAACACTAATTTTGGACCAGATCAGACAAGAGAGATTGCGAATATTATTTTAGGAAACCCTGCTTTCAATAATAAGATGGTTTTTCTCGTCTGGAGACATTCGAACCTTCAGGATTTAGCTGTTGCCTTCGGAGCACAAAATGCTCCTGCTTGGGACAGCATTGTTTTTGATCGTATCTGGCAGATTGATTTCACCCCACAAGGTCAGGTTTCTAGCTTTAAGGATATCCCTGAACAACTTTTGCCGGGCGATTCGAATTAAGGGTCCAAGGGCCCCTAGAGTCCTAACTCTGAAAAGCCGCACTGATTTGATCGAAACATTGGCGTGACAATTCATCCCGAGTCGAATTGGGAGTTGTCTTGACGAGATTCAAAAATTCAAGCTCTACTTTGACCTTTTCTGTTTTCAGCAATTGCATAAAATGAGGAATAAAATTCATATCCCCATACCAACAAACATGGTCGCGATTTTCAGCCGAGAAAGCTTTGCCATTGATCTCCCGGTATTTTATACAAACGGGCATTATATTTTTGCCAGAATTGACAGCTGACATCAGCAAAGATTTTTTAAATGGCAGAACTTTTTCGCCATTGCTACTCGTTCCCTCTGGATAGATCATGATATTAAACCCATCTTTTAGAGTTTGAGTCATGCTCTCAAGATCGCGCTCAATCTGACTCCGATTGCGGCGTTCGACAAAAATACTTCCCCCGAGCTCTGCCAAGGTACCAAGAAAACCCGACTCTTTGAGATCTACTGAAGTAACAAATACCGCCGGAACCACTGATGAAATCACTAAAATATCGAGATAGGACATATGATTGCTCACCAACAGATAGTTGTCTTTTGCCATCAATTCAGAATTAAAACCCTTAACTTCAATTTCAAAATTGAGTTTTGAAAGCGCGGAGCGAGAGCGCTTCGATACACTGTTTGTATAATATTTTAAAAGTGCATTGGGGTCGCGAATGATTTTTTTTGCAAGGATACCTCGAGCCGCATAGAGCCCAATGAGGCTAGTAATATATGTCCCATTTGCGATTTGCTGAATCATACTTTGTATTTTTTCATAAATACTGGATTTAAATCTGATACTTTTAAAACAGTTAAAAAATCAATACATGAAAAATCACGATCTAATGCGGGCTCTCCTAAGACCTTTGCATTCATGCGCAAATAAGACTTAAAAAGTGCCGGAATATTTTTCTCTATTTCTTTTTCTTCGTCCTCACTCAATGTGATTTGAGTTAGCTTTTCAGTTAAATTCGGAAAAAGAAATTTCTTGGTCGGAATCACGCCATAACTCAAATCAAGGTGCTTGTGTTTTTCGAGATATTTGTACATCAATGCCGACTCTTGAAGGTCCATAGTTTTAACACTTGCACAGCCAAAAAGAAGGCTGCTCTCTGTCGCCCCTAGATATTGAGCGATTGCCCTCCATAAAAGGGCAATCACCACTCCATTGCGAAAATCTTTTTCAATGCAGGCACGGCCGAGTTCCAATTTAATTCCGGTGCCGTCTAGTAGATTTCCCAATTTAAATTCACCTTCTGAATAAAATTCGTTGGTGAACTTGGTACAATTGAGACGATAGGTTCCGATTACTTTAGATTCTGATCTACGATCTATTATCATCAAATGATCGCAAACAAAGTCGAGCTTATCAATATCGACTCCGTGTTCACGTTCGATCTGCATGAATTCGCGATGAAAAACCTCAAAGCGCAATCTTAGGCAAGCTTCAAGTTCTTCGCCATTTTGGGCGGTTTTTACTAAGTAGTCTCCACGTTCAAACTCAAAACTGACATTGGGTTTGAAGTCGCGAACTTTATGACGATGAAGTTGTAATTTTGTATCTAATTTTTGAAATGCATTTTTAACATTTCCTATAGCTTTGCGCACAAGCACCGACTTCTTATGTTTAACTTACGAAACTTTATTCGCTAGGACTCTCCGAGCCAGATCTTAGCTCAGAATTGAATAAATCACATCCAAAAGTGTCTGTAAATACGGACCTAGTGCTGCGACAGAAAAGAAGTCTATTTAACGAAGCTTCCATTGATCCAAGAGCTAAGACTGATACTGGTTACCGGACTGGTGGCGCTGCCGACAAATGCGCTACTGCTACTGGTCGCATCTCCCGAGGGCACGCTGACCCCTGCATAGGTTCCTGTTAAATCAATAATGGCACAAAAATCGTATGTATTACTGGCAATTTGGGTGGTACTTGCCCCTGCGGCATTCACCCAGGTCAATGAAGCAGCGGTACATGATCCTGCCGAACAACTAATGGTTCCAGTTCCGGTTGCCACTTGACCGTAAGCTATACTCAAACAACCCGAAGTCGTAATGTAGACAAAAAGCTTCGGATTTGAGGAGCTTGATGCACAGTTGGATGCCGTACATGAAATTTGGAGTTGCGGAATAGTCACAACCGCTTCGGTGCCGGTTGGCTGTTGGCATTGCGCCAAAAGACCCAATGCCAGCAGGCTAAACAAAATGAGTTTATAATTTCGCATAGGGGCCCTCAATTGTTCGAAAAGCTCAAGTTATTTCGAAAGTACACCTGAAGTCAAAAGTCTTCTGCTCGACCAGATATACAAGAGGTCTCACAAAAACGAGAGTCCCTTTCACAATTAATATTGCTGTGGTAAATTAAACCCCATACCAACAAGGAGTTGCAATTTGCCGGTTTCTTTTTCATTTAAAAATAATGTTCAAGTTCTTAGGTTCTCTGAACAATTATCAAATGAAGAGTCGAGTCAGGTACTTGCCAAGCTTGAAGAAAAAATCAAACAAGGACGCAAACTTTTTTTATTTCATCTTGAGCAATTTCAGAATCAAGATGAAGTTGCGAAATCTAAAATCGTTCATCTCATTAAATTTTGCTTTCAACAAAATTTGTCATTGGCGCTTTGCTTGCCACAAAAGTCTTGGCCAATTTATTCCTCTGGCTCGCTTGCCCTTGCTAAAATGTTCAATACTGAGTCTGAAGGACTCCTATATCTTGATACTTTGCACGCTCGAGTAGAAGACAAAGCTTTGAGTTTTGACGAGATAAAAGTAAAAGAGACTGAAGAATTGCTAAAAAAATATGAGCTCTTTCAAAAACCAAATGAGCTCGATCCCTATCATCTAAAAAATATGGATCAGATTTATGCTTATACTCCAACTATTGAATCAATCGAAAATCTCGAAAAGGCGACCATTGATATTTCTAGGCGAAAAGAAAATATTGTGCGTCTCGAGGCACAGTGTGAACAGATTTCTAAGCAGGCCCTTGAAATGAGTATCACCCGTAATAAGGCGATTAAAGAGCCTGAATTCGTTTTAAAACAAAATCAAATTCAGTTGCGCGAAGCTTCACTTTTAAGCGCCCAAAAAAACCTCACTCAGCGACTTAGCGATTTGCAAAAGGAATTAGATGGGATTGAAATGGATTTGAACAAACTGCCCGCAAAATAGACTTTTGCGTAGCGTTAGGGTTCCTTTCAATAAGAGACTGCGGCTTGCCATGAATCTGCGATTGAATTAGTCCATTTGAATGGAATCTTCACTTGAATTTCTACATCAGCAGTCGCTTCTTGGAACAGAGTGGGTGCAGTTTAAAGAAGACCTTTCGCAAATTACTAGGCACGTAATTCTCATTAATAAAAATCTCGACCCAACTACCGACATTACAAATCTCATCAGACGTTTACAATTTTTGTGTTACGAACTCAGATCACAAATCAATGAGAGTCACACTTCGGAAGACAAACTAAAAATTTTAAATGATTTCTTTTTTTGCCAAAAAGATTTTTTTTCAGTTTCAACTTTTGAGTCGGATGAATTGGCTTACGAATCATTGTTTTTAGAAAAAACCTTGATGCAGAGATCAGGGTCCGATGTCACCATGACTCTTATCTATAATCATCTCGCTCAACATATTGGCTTACCTCTTTACTTCATAGATCTCGATCCAAAGTGTTTTTTAAAATTTGTCGGCGAAAATCAAACAACTTTTATTGACCTTAGCCGAAGTGGTAAATTTTTAAGCGCCGACGATCTACTTGAAAATATTAGACGACGGTTAAAAAATGATAAGATTTCAATCTCGCAAATTTGCGAAAGCCTGTCTCCGCTGCAGTTTTTGGTCAATTACCTTTCTGGACTTAAAAAATATTTGACCAGACAAACACAGCTAAAAGATTTGCTGTTAGTGCAAAACAGCCTTTTGGACTTGCTTCCACAAAACTTAAATTTACTCGGTGAGCGGGCTATCATTTATTATAAATTGCATTTACCAAAAAATTCAGTTGCTGACTTAAAACGATACTTCAGCTTTCAGCCTCGCGATCGCGCACTCCAAGAGCTCGTACGAATTTACGACGAAATCGTAGGTCATTGTTAGAACCGACTGAGATGAGCACTCTTTTGACAATAGTTATTTTGAATTTTCACGATACATTCGTCGCGATTTTTTATGTCCTCTTGGTACTTTTGAATTTGAGAAGCGCTTTCATTTATGCTCTTTCTCATCTGATGCTGACAGGCTCTAATTTCCTTTTCTTTCGGAATATAAAGATTCAGAGATTCACAATTGGCTTCATTCATTAACGCCTGAAACCTTTTTTCGGCTTCAAGTAAGTTTTGGCAGGGATGTCTTTTCTTCTTTGTATCTTCGGCTTGTGAATGATCCAAATCACATTCCCTGCTAAGTTCTGCAAACTCGTCTGTATCAAGGCTTATCTTGGGCCCGGATTCAGGTAGCATACTAGCGACCTCTTCAAAACTGAAAGCATGAGCGCTAATAAATTGAGATACAAATGCCAATAACACCAGAGACTTAAATAGATAGGTTTTCATAAATAAAATTCCTCTCTGAACTTCCCCTCTGATTTTTCCCTCTACCACCCTAAAGAGCAATTCTGAAGCCAATCTCCCGGCATGTCTTATTTTGGAACTGAGTCCCTCGATCCATTTTTTTGTTTCATTATAAGCCGAAATGTAGGTCAAAGCTTTGGTCGGGTGTCGAAGCTTTAGTTATCAAAATGGCGCGAGGCCTATATAAAAGATCGACAATATTTAGCACTTTGGCCAAATCCCCTTTTTTGATCTTGCTTTAGCTCTTAGAAATCAAAGCAGTTTTAACGGCAGCCGCGGCCGTCAACCGTTTGCAAGTTTCGGTGATCAGTTTTCAGTGTGTCAGTTTGTATAATCTGGTCCTGATTCTGGATCTGCTGCAGCTTACTGACTCCAGAATGCCAGCTGCCGAACGCTGAAGCTTTCAACATTTTACCTACTAAAAACAGAAAGAAGCCCGGACTAATAAACATCAAAGCGAACGCTTTTAGATTTCAAGCTATGTTTTGGTTTCAATATGAGTTTGGTTCTCGGATTGTTTTTGAGTATGACTTTCTTTTTGGCCACCACTCGGGCTATCGCCAAAAGTTCATCTACATTATCATCCGAGCCCAAAAGTTTCCTCAAAATTTGCATTTCTTTTTTTGGCTGGGAGGATTTATTTAAATCCGGATACATCGGGTCCAAATAAATTACCTCTGGTCGCTGCTCTTCGCTTAAATTCGCAAGTAATATCTTCGAATCGCCACACAGCAACTTGAGCCGCGACAGACCCTCACAAAGTTCATCTGAATTCTTTGCTCTCTCAATGGCATCACATATCAACTCAAATAGTACGACGGACCTTTCGACGGCAATTACATTGTATCCCAACTGCGCCAAAACCATACTGTCACGGCAAAGCCCGGCCGTGGCATCCCAAACGATACATTGGTCTATGGGTTTAAAGCCAATCGCTTTTTTTAGTAAGTTCGATTGATTGTGAACTTTTTTTAATCGCAGAAGAAACTGTGAATCCAAAAAATCAATATAAAAGCTGGACCACGAGGGCTCACTCAAATCCTTAAGAGAAAGTCGCTTATCTTCTAAAAATAATAAAAAGCCCTGATTTGGCAAATTTTCAATTTGTTCTAAGAGCGTCCAATTGTTTTTGACGGCCAATTCATGAAATCGAAGTGGAAGCATCTTATGAAAAAATATTTTCATTCTCTACGTCAAAGCCACTATCATGCAAACGATCATTAACCAGTGCAACCTAAGGCTTCGATGTCGTAGACTTTCTAAATCACTCGATAGAGGTGAATTGCTTTGATTGGCGCGCAAACAGATTAAGATCATATTCGCGGCGATGATGAGAAACAGTAAGGAAAAAATCAAAGTACTGCGCTTATCGGATAAACTGAGTACAAAAGAAAAATAACTTAAGCTGACAAGTCCTGCGAGGACCCAGAGCATTTGTTTAGAACGATCAATCCCCAAAAACACAGCCCATGTGCGACGTCCACCTTGAGCGTCCGTCAAAATGTTTTCAATATTTGAGACATGATAAAAGAATAAACTTACGAAACCAAAAACCAGGCCTAGAAAAATCATTTGCCAACTGAAGACGCCGCTGGTGGCCCAAATAAAACCACAAGTTAAAAAGGGCCCCGTCAGAAAAAACACAAGATACTCGCCTAAGCCAAGATTTTTAAATCCCAATTTATGCGTTGAAAACTCGAGTCCTGCAAGACCACTTACAATTGCTAAAGCGATCACGACGCTTGAATGCTGAAGAACAACCGGGATTCCGAGAAGTAAGGATAGAAATAAAAATCCAAACCCGAGCTTTTGGACTAAGTGTGCAGATATCCATGCACGTTGAATCACTCGGCTACCGCCATTTGGATTCATGCGATCATGACCCTTCATATGATCATAAAAATCATTGAGCAAATTAATCGCTGCATGAAAAAACAAAACCGCCGACAGCGTCATAAGCGAAAGTCCCAGCTCTATTGGCAAATGAAGCTTGAGGGCTGTCGAATAGGCAACCACAATCGTGCCGACTGAAAAGGTTAAAGTTTGAGGTCTCAAAAGTTTTAAAAGGACTAAAGCAAATGCCGGACTCTTGATGTTTTTTTTATCAATGAGTTCAAAAGTCACTTCTTCTTTCAGCGATCTGACGTTGAGGGTTCGAACCGGAACTGCCATTCGCTCTTTTGAAAAGGTACCCAGCAAATAAGCTTCAAACTGGGGATCCTGATGTCCCAGAGTTTTAAATTCAGTAGTCGGAAAATCTTGTTCCATACTAATTTGCTTTTCGCCAGTAGAGAGCTTTTGCCAGCGGCATCAGTTCTTCATGAAGTCCTATTTGTTCTGGGGCCAATAGGGCCAAGAGCCGGTCATTTAAATGATTGTATAAATCTATGAGCTTCGAGTTTGTTTGATCAAATTCAAATAGTCGCTCATTAAAATACTTCTCACCGATCGTGCGTTTGAGTTCTTCTAAACTTTGACACTTGACGAATTGGGCGCCCACCTCAGATGAGGCCTTTTCTAGAAGAAAAACAGAAAATGAATTTAAATATCCGGACTTTAGATCCCCCAATATAATCTTGCCTTCGAAGTTTCGAACATCAAAATCGAGTAAGTCATCACTCCGTTGAAAAAGCAGACCCAGAAGTGTACCCATTTCTTTTAAAAGCTCGTGAACTTCATTATTGTAGTTTTCTTTCGTTAAAAACGGAGCCTGCAAACACCACTTGAACAAAGATCCGGTTTTCAAATTATGTACTCGGTCGAGCTGAGACAGTTTAATATCGTAATCTCGAACCAGTGAATCTTGAATCCACTCTCCCTCAAGAAGATCAGAAATCATTTCAGCTGTGAACTGAATCAATTTTAGATTACCAAATCTCGAAAGATTCACCATAACCCGAGCCAATAAATAGTCGCCCGCGAGAACCGCATATTCTGGGGAATACTTCAGCCAAGCGGTGGTTTTGCTCCGCCGGAGAGGAGAACGATCAATCAAATCATCATGAAGCAATGAGGCGTTGTGAATGAATTCGATCGTCTGGGCAAGTAAGCTCGTTTGCTCTTCAGGCAATTTAAGTCGATTGGCTACGATCTGTACCAATCGCGAACGAAAGCCCTTCCCGTTTGAGAACAAATCGTCATAGAGATGGTTCAATTTAGGCAAATAGCCAGGGAAGTCCTGAGAGTCGTAAATTTTAAGCATAGACCAACCTAGTTTGATGAATTCACTTGAAAATATATCAACGTGAAGGCCGATGAAGTCAAGCCCTTAGCCCTTGGCAATGAGCTCTAAGGCCTCTAGGCGCTTAAGTTTGCCAAGTGCAGTTCGCGGAATAAGCTCAACAAAATGAACTTGACGAACTTTCTCAATGCCCATCAGCCTTTTATTGAATAGCTCTACGAGCATTGCGGTTTCGTTTGAGCCCTGGGCTGTAGACAATAAATTGATTCGAAAACCAAGCCTCTCGTCCGGCGCGGCAAGCAGGGCATAATCATTACAAAAATCACTCCTTTCCAGAATGATCTCTTTTAACAAACTTTCTAATTTTAGAAGAGAAACCCCTTCTCCTCCGATTTTTACAAACTCGCTTTCACGGCCTAGAATTTCAATACCTTTAGAGCTGATCTCAGCAAAATCTCCCGGGCAAAACCAAAGCTTTTTTTGGTCGTCGCAAATCTTAGGATCTAAAATCTCAAAGCCGTTTTCTTTTTGTAAAACGTAGGCTGTTAAAAGTGAATCACAAGAGACTTCAATTTGGCCTAATGGATTCAACTTCACCTGAGCATGTGAAAGCGTCTTCGGAAAACTAAACTCACTCAATTCGGGATTTGCACAAGCAATCATCGAACAAGTTTCGGTCATTCCGTAGCTCGGTAAAACATTCCAGTTAAGTTCTTTTGCTCGTGAAAAAAGTTGTGCGGAAAGCGCGGCTCCGCCAATGAGAGCCGCTCGAAGCGAGGGCGGCGCGCGTAATTTGTATTTGAGCAAATCATAGAGTTGAGTGGGCACCAAGGATATAATACTTGCATGAGAAGTGTTGAGCGCACTATAAAAATTTTGCGGACTCCACTTCTGATCTTGATACTCAAAAACCCTTGATCCGCTCAATTCAGCTCGCGCTAAAATCCCCAATCCTCCAACATGAAAATCAGGCAGGGCTTTGAGCCAAATATCATTGGCGCTTACAGATAAATGTCGGTTAACGGCCCTTGCTGAAGCCAAAATCGAGGACTTGCCCAACAGAACAAGCTTTCCTCGACCGTGCGCCGAGGTGGTCCCACTGGTGGCCAAGGCGAAATGGCCACTCACCTCTTTGCTTGCAAAGTCCCAAGCCTTTGAAAAAAAAATTTGCTCTGATTCAATTAATTTCGGATTTAGTATGAGTTCGTTATTTGGCGAATGAAAATCAAAGCGTGAAGGTGCCAGCTCTTGCATTTTCATTTAACGTACGGCCTGCCATCGTTGTTTTTCGAGCAGCTCGTCGAATCCAAATCCCGTCCCTTCGGGCGGTTGCAATCTCGCATTTTGAATCAAAAGGCTTCGAGAAAAATCATTAACTTCATAAACATTTTGGGAAAGTAGACCACACTCTAAAAGCCGCACTCCCACGCTCTCTTTAAGCTTTGTTGCCTCAAAAGCCGCACTCAATTGACCCAGTGGGTGTCCCAAATAAGAAGTGACCACAAATTGAACTTCAGGACTTTCTGTTTTTACAATTTCGACAATGTTTTCAACTGCCGGTTTCAAAATGCGAACGGCATAAGCGTCGCCAACTTCAAAGTCACGAGCAAATGAAAAACCATAGGTTTGGCTGAGCAGGCGCCAGTGATCATGAGCCGAGTGAAATGGGTCCTCAATAAACTCCACTCGAGTTTTAAATTCTTTTGGAATTTTATCCGCAAAAAATTTAAACTCCGAAGCACTCCAGTTTGCATTCACATCCAAACGTAATATTTGCGGAGCCATTCCTGCAAGCTCTGACACACTCACCGCTGCCATCAGTGGGTCTCCGCCTAGTTTAACTTTTATTTTTTTAAATCCGCCCTTTGAAATATTAGCCAGATTTTGTTCTTCAATTTCTTCTTCACGAGTGATTAAGAAGTGGCTTTCAGGTATATTGAAATTTTCAAACAGTGATTTTTTTTGAGCCCGCGCACGTGCATCGATCTTTGAAAAATAAAGCGCCTGCTTTTGAAGCTGCGATAGTCCCGCTTCAGAATTTGATTTTTGATAATCAGCAAGGCCCTTCAGTTGTTCTTTCAAATAGGCATCGCCATATTCAGGCCAAGGATGTAAGTCTGCGTATCCTAGGCCTTCCGGCCATTCC
Organism: Bdellovibrionales bacterium; assembly: GCA_043739185.1. Taxonomy (GTDB): domain Bacteria; phylum Bdellovibrionota; class Bdellovibrionia; order Bdellovibrionales; family JAMPXM01; genus JAYTQQ01. The sequence goes on along the minus strand of JAYUEN010000386.1, from coordinate 125,871 downwards.
ATTCGCAAAAGTGCTCCTACTCGAGAGGAATTCACTCCGACCTTTTTTAAAATATAAGCTGAATAATCTATTTTTATCATTTAATTAAAAGTCCAATACTCAAAAGTAAGCCGAAAAGAGCATGTATCGCTGCCGACCGCGCTAAAAATTGATTGTAAATCGGTGAAGGCTCGGTTTTCAAAATTTTAACGCTTAAATCACGTGCCAACGGAAAACACAAAATCGGCAATACACTCGCTAAAATGTGGCCCTCGAAAACCCAGTACATACCGAGCACAAAAGGGGCAAAAATCAAAAACAATATTTCACTTCTGGCAAATCGAATTCCGAAGCGAACTGCGAGAGTTTTCTTACCGACCAACTTATCAAGTGGGGCATCACGCAAATTGTTAATAGCAATCAAAACCGTTGAGAGCATGCCAATTTGCAGACCCGCAATGAGTGCTCCGAACGAATAATTCTGAGCATGCAAAAAAAAGGTCCCGCCGACCGCAATGATACCAAAAAATAAGATAACGAAAAAATCGCCGAGCCCTAAATAGGCAAGGGGATATGGGCCACCGGTATATATGTATCCACAAAGTAAAGAAAGCACACCAATTGCAACTATGACCCAGCCTCCAGCTACGACGAGAGGAACTCCCAATATTGCAGCGACTAAAAAAGCCGTATAGCCACCATAAATTACTTGTTTCGGAGTCAACAGGCCACTTTGAGTAACACGCTTTGGGCCGATGCGATTTTGATCATCGGCACCTTTTTTAAAATCAATTGCGTCGTTAATTAAATTGGTCCCAATTTGAATGAACATTGCACTGAGGAGAGCACAAATAGTTAGATATAATTTAAAATCAAATCTTTGTGCAACCACAAGCGCAGAAGCGACCATAACCGGAACAAAGGCCGCGGTCAGGGTTTTCGGCCGGAGTGCCATAAACCAAGAGCTGAGCGCAGGGTTTTTTAGAGCGGATTCTGCCATTTAAGGAAGCCGCGGGAACTTTGAGAAGTTCGGCTTACGCTTTTCAAGATAAGCGTTTTTACCTTCTTTGGCTTCTTCCGAAAGATAATATAGAAGCGTGGCATTGCCTGCAAAATCGAGCAAGCCGACCTGTCCATCACAGTCGGCATTGAGAGCAGACTTAAGACATCTCAGTGCGAGTGGTGAATGCGCAAGCATTTCACGGCACCACTTCAAGGTTTCAGATTCAAGTTCAGCCAATGGAACCACGGTATTTACCAAACCCATATCGAGTGCTTGTTTGGCATCATACTGACGGCAAAGATACCAAATTTCTCGCGCCTTCTTCTGACCCACAATACGCGCAAGATAACTGCTGCCCAAACCACCGTCGAAAGAGCCAACTTTGGGGCCTGTTTGCCCAAATCGAGCATTGTCTGCAGCGATCGTTAAATCACAAACAATATGTAGAACATGTCCACCACCTACAGCATAGCCCGCCACCATTGCCACAACAGGCTTTGGTAAGGACCGAATGACCTTTTGCAAATCTAAAACGTTGAGCCTTGGGACGCCATCACTTCCGAGATAACCACCAGTTCCTCTTACGCGCTGATCACCGCCGGAACAAAAAGCCAAATCTCCTTCACCTGTTAAGATGATCGCGCCAATTTCGGCATGGTCTCGACAAATATTAAAGGCTTCAATTAACTCTTGAACCGTCTTGGGTCGAAATGCATTTCGAACTTCGGGACGATTGATGGTAATTTTAGCTATGCCATCTTGGGTGCGCTCGCACTTGATATCCGTGAAAGCTTTCAATGAGCTCCACAATTTTTTTGCGCCTTTTGGTTTTGCTTTTAAAGTCATTTTTTTTGACATGATACCCTCTCTAATTTGCGAAAGCTTACACCAGGCGAGAAGCCCTTGTCCAACGCCCTTTCGTGATTTTTGATGCACTTTGCAAGCCCTAAGGCCTCGTGCAATATTGTGCCTCAGTTTTTGTTCACAACTTCAAAGCTAAAGAGCTCTTTTAATCTCGCATTTGGATTTGGGATCCATTCAACATGACCAACCAAATACATTGAGAACAAATGCTGCTGCAAAGCTGCCGCGGCTTGCTCACAATTTGCAGAAGTCCCACTTAAAAAGAGAGTGTTCATTCCCCCACTGCTTCGAAGCAATCTGAGATCACATATCTTGAGGCTATGAGCCTGTAAAGCGAGTTGCATTGATGTCAAGACTGCGCAAATGCTTTGAGACTCAAAAATCACCAAGGCTTCGCCAACTGGGTTCTGCAGCTGACCAGTCATTGCCATTAAAATTTCCGCTCGGGCATCTGGGATAAAACATATATCATAGAGTTGGGGCGCAAAGACCTCGAGTACTCTTCGGCTCGGTTGTCCGAACTTTTCATCGAGCCGATCTTTAAGCAATTGCATTTTGCTACTGTCTTGCGACTGAAAAACAAAAATATTTTTGGCGTTGCTTGCTGAAGAAATTTCAATCAACTCGAGCCAAGAATTTTCTAAAATTTCATTGATAATTTTATAGCTAAACGCGGTCGAAATAACTTCTATGGCGAGCAAAGACTTTGAAATCATTTTCGACTCCGAAGGAAAAAGGGCTCAATAAAGTACTTTTATCTCAAATTGAAACACTAAAAACTGTCTCGATTTAAGTCATTTACCAAATAATGCGACTTTTTGAAAATTAATTCTGGACCCAGCCTTAAGTTAAGTTCAGACCAAATTTGTGTTCGCTTTCGATTACAGGTTCACCTTCACCTCAAATCTCGACTGAAGCATAGTCGCCTGACCAAAGTGTTGCCACACCCAAAGCTTAAAGCTCGGACTAATTGATAGTTTAGCCCTCAACTCCGGCCGCGATTTGACCGATAAAACTATTGGCAGATCATTAAAAAATGGAGGACATAAAAATGAAAAAATTGAACACCAAACTGATCGCAGTATTGAAAGACGAATCAGCGCAAGGCATGGCCGAATATGCGCTTTTATTAGTTGTTGTGATAGCTATCGCAACCCTATTTAAAGGCCAAATAATGAAAACGGTTGGAGATAAACTGACTGCCATACAGCAAGGTATGGCTGGCGTGAACTCAGCCCCATGACCATTGAAGTTATTTTACTTTTTGCACTTAGCGTTTTTCTTTTTCTCAGCACGATGTGGAGTGACTTTGGAAGCAAAGGCTTCTTCCCCACAAGTGCTCCGAGATTGGCCGCGCGCATTGAGCGAAATTTAATGACTGGTGACGGATTTATTGACGCTAGCGGAAACGGCATTCAATGGAAAAAGCCACCTAACAATGCCAATACCGGAAGTTTCAAATAGGAAGCTTATGAACTTTGAAGTTTTTAATATTTCATTTCTCAATTGGGCTGCAAGTGCGGTGTTGCTTGCAGGTGTGGTCGATGATTTTCTCACACGTAAGGTTCACAATTGGCTGGTCTTAACAGCATTTGGTTTGGCATTGATCGCATGTGCGCTCTTATCACCTGAGCTATTTTGGCAAAAACATCTTTTGGGATTTTTCGCAGCTCTTGGCCTCAGTCTTCCCTTGGTTTTAATCGGATGGCTTGGCGCCGGCGATATGAAGCTCTTGACCGTTTTTGGTCTGCTCGCCGGAGGTCATATCACTTTTCAAGTCTTGGCTTTTTCGTTTGTTTGGGCCGCGATTTGGGGTCTGACTTTGGTTTGCATAAACGGCAGCCTCAAGACCTATTTAGCGAATCTCAAAAATATTTTGCTTTTCACAAATGATCGAGGACTCAAACTTCAAGCGATGCCATTTACGGTTCCCATTTTTTTTGGCTGGATGACCTATTTAAAACTCGAGAGTCTGCATTTGCAGATTTTTTAATGAAAGTTTTTTTATGAAGTGGACTTTGAAAAAGAATGAACGCGGTCAAGCAACGGTCGAAGCCGTGCTTTTGATCACCATTTTTTTGGCCGTGAGTCTAACCATTTCGAAATCTTTTTCTACTAATGATTTCTTCGCATCTATAATTGAAGGGCCTTGGGACTATGTGGATGGTATGGTTCGGGATGGCGTTTGGATGAAGTCGACTTCTAGCCATGCTTTCAATCCGAATGCACGTAGCCGACATTCTTCTAAGCAAGATAGTCAGCATTTTCCGAACCCGGTTTTTGATCAAAATGAGTCGGCCTTGAAACAATAGAAAGAAAAGTACTTGATGTTTAAATTACGGCTTCAAAACTCAAATTTACTTCAATCGAATAGCGGACTTATTTCGCTTGATTTTCTTTTTGGTTTTTTATTGTCTTTTGCTTTTATTATGATCTTTTTTGCCTTGGCTTACTCTTTGACTGTCGTTGAGATCGTACAATATGTAGCCTTTGCCAGCTCTCGAACCTTTATGTCCGCAGATATAAGTACCGGCACTCAGACCGCAAATGCGCAGGCAAAAGCAGCTAGTCTTGTCGAGAATAAATTGGCCAAATTTCTAAATCAAAATTGGTTTACCATCGGCGTGGGTCGAAATCTTATAAAAGTTGTTGTCAGTGATTCAAGCGTAAATGCCAAAGGGAGCCCAGAGTTTTTCATGGGTGTCGAAATTCCGCTGACGATCCGGCTGCTCGATTTTCGCATTCCATTTTTTGGACGAACCAAGACCACCAATGCCGGTGAGGGTTTCAAAACCCAAGTTTCAAGCTATCTCATTCGAGAGCCGACGCAAACTGAATGCCTGGCTTTCAATGGCAATCGCGCCACTCTTCTTAGAAATAAGACCGTGAATACTGGTTACGATATGATTCCCAATTTTATAAATTCTTATGTGAGGATATCTGACAATGGCTGCTAAAAAGGCACCTCACATTTTAAGCTCTCAGCAAGGCTTCTCAAGCATTGAGGCTTTAGTGCTCATGATTTGCTTTACTCTCATGGTCGGCTTTACTCTTGGCGTTTTTGGAATCATTCACACCGGAATTTTACAATCGATTGGTTCGCGCAATTATGCATTTGAAACTTTTAGGCATCGTACTCACTTAGGTTATTTAAGAGATTCAGACCCTTTTGGTATTGGCGCGCTAGATAGTTTGGATAGCTATACCAATACGACCACCAAAAAAGGAACCAATTATCGATTGCATTTTACTGTGAGTGAATACGCTGATGCCGGGGAAATCCAACCCTCTGAGCGTGCGATTTCAATGGGTAAAGTTTTAAATGCGACAAATCGAGACGCAAACTTTCATCTACAAATTAGTAATGAAGCCAATTTAGTATCAGGTAAGCGATATGACAACCAAGATGGCGTTAATCCAGCGTGGATTAAGGTCGCCTATGGCATTTGCATGAATGCGAGTTGCCGGTAGTACAGGGAGCAAAGTATGAACACAAATGAATCGCGCACACTGTGGATCTCAGTAGGTCTCGCCCTACTATCCGTTTTACTTTTATATAGTTGGTCGCAAGATCAAAAAACCCAGGTTCACAAAACTCTGGGCGCAACCAAACGGGTCGTACGTGCTACCGAAGACATTGCCGAGATGGAGACCATTAACGAATCCAAACTCGAGCTTGCCGATTTACCAGGTGATTTTATTCAGCCTGAAGCCATGAATGACGTCAATGTTGCCGTCGGCCAAGTTGCGGTCGCTCCGATTCGAAAAGGTGAGCAAATCTTGCAAACCAAGCTTCTTTTGCCTGGTCCTGAAACCGGCCTGTCTCTTGAAGTTTCACCTGGCAAGCGTGCAATCAATATTCCGATAGATGATATGCGAGGGGTTTCTCATCTATTAAAACCAGGTGATCGAATCGATTTGATTGCAGCCATAGATTCCGGAAAAGGCCAAGACACTCACCGCGAAGTGCGAGTGATCATGCAAGACGTCCCGATTCTTGCAACCGGTTTAAATATTGTAAATAACCTTCCCAGAAGACAGGAGCTCGATGCCGATGGAAAAAAAATTATACAATATAATCTCAATAGCAGTACTAATTTTACTAATGTCACAATCGAAGCAAAACCTGAAGACGCACAAATCTTAATTTATATTCTATCAACGTCGCCAGGGGCTTTGTTTGTAGCACTTCGCAATCCTACGGACAAAATTGTGAGTATGGCAAAATCGATTGCCGTTGAAGATGTCTTGGGAAAAGGAAAGTTTTTTATGCCAACCGCTCCCTCAGCTGCGCAAGTGGGCGTAGCTGTGGTAGCGCCAACGGCACCAGTGCAACCGATGCCGGCATCCGTACAACCAAAAACGGCGCCAGTTACTGCTCCAAAACATAAACGAGGAACTTTTCAAAATTTATAATTTTCTCTTCTAAAGAAGAGAGAAACGAGTGATTGAACTGTGAAAACAAATTGGATTAAAAAAATGCGACTCGCTTCATCTTTTTGGTCGACCAAATGGGCAAGCATTTGGCCTTTGTTCACAAAACTAGTACTCACATTGCTACTCTGTGCAGGGGTTACAACAGCACTTGCCCAACAAAAGACGACTGAGGCTCAGACTGAAGCAGAGCCTGATGAAGTCGATCATTTGTCAAAAGATGCCTTAGACAAATCATTCAATAAAGAAATCAAATATATTTCACTTTTCATTGGTATTGAGTCGCAAGAGAAAATTCCCAATTTACCAGATGATGCTGAATTTTCTGGAGACTATAAAAAGGTAACTAAAGTTGGGATTGATCGTAGTTCTGGTTTATTAAGATTCACGCCCAATAAGCTTGGAGTCGCAACTTTAACAGTTCGCCAAGGTAATAAAGTCATCAAGGAATATCGCTTAGATGTAAAAAAATCTGATCTCACCAAAGTAGCAAAGGATATTCAGTCTCTATTAAAAGATATTGATGGCATCACTATTAAAATTGTAAACAACCGTGTCGTAATCGATGGCCAAGTTCTTTTACCAAAAGAAATCAATCGTATTCATTCTGTTCTTAAACAATTTGAAGGACAAGCTTCAACATTAGTTACACTTTCACCTTTAGCTGAAAGAAAAATTGCACAGATCATGGAAGAAGCCATCGGTATTACCACGGTTCACGTTCGCACTGTGAACGGCAAATTCATTCTTGACGGAGAAGTCGAGAGTGCAGACAAAAAAGAAATGGCAATGACCATTGCGCAAACTTATATTCCTGATCTCGTTCCTCTCGAGGCCCAAAAAGACGGTCTTACGATGGCAGCAAAAACCGTTCCGGTAATCAATCTTATCACCATAAAAGCGGCCCCTGAAAAGCCGGCAGCGAAAATAATTCAGCTCGTTGTACATTTTGTCGAATTGAAAAAGGAATATGCTAAAGACTTCGGATTCAGTTGGGCACCTGGCTTTGCAGACGCTTCAGGAATCGGCTTTACGATGTCCAATTCTTCTGCTGGCGGAACTGCTAGCACAATTTCAGGAACAGTATCTAATTTAATTCCACGTTTGAATTGGTCTAAGAATCATAGCCATTCGCGAGTTTTAGAAAGTACTGAAATTTTAATTCAAGATGGATCTAAGGGAATTTTAAATCGTACTACCGGATATCCCTACTCGCAGCAAGGCCCTAATCAAACGACGACGACCGCTTATAAAGACGTCGGATTAAAAGTGAATATTACGCCAAAATTGGCAAACGCCAGGTCCGATAATATCAATCTCAATCTCGATTTTGAAATGAGTGAAGTGGTTTCGATCGGAGTTGGAGGCGCACCAAATGTTGCAACCAATGTGGTGAGCACTGTCATCAGCATTCGAAGTGGACAAAGCGCTGCCGTAGCAGGCTTGGTTTCAAATAAGACCGGAACCGATTACAATCGGGCTCCCGCGGGCGGCTCTGCAAATCCAATTTTCAATTTAAGTGCTTCAAAGGCCTTCAGACACGACCAAAGTCAATTCGTGGTATTTGTAACTCCGATTATTAAATCTTCAGCTAGCCAAGGGGCCGAGAAGATCAAACAAAAGTTTCGTTTGAGAGACTAACTACCGGGGTCGGGCAAACTGAATTCTGAAAAACTGTGACTGTGGCAGAAACTGTGACCGCAAACGGCTGTCGGTCGCTGCTGCCTGAAAACTCCTACTGCCTTTGGTCTAATAAATCATTAAAATCGCAAGCCTTTTCTTCAAGAATTTCATTTTGATACCGATAAGAATTCATGGCAGTTCATCCCAATACGCATATCATCGCAGTCACCGGCGGCAAGGGTGGCGTCGGCAAAAGTGTATTTGCCGCCAACTTAGCCCTTTCATTTCTTGAACTCAAAATTCCAACTTTATTAATCGATATGGATTCGCAGAGTTGTGGTGATCAAAATATGATTTTGGGTCTAAAGGAAGTCAAAACCATTTCAGACCTAGTTGGATATACTGGTGCGCTCAATCCGCAAATGTTTGCTAGTATTATAACTCCACATCCGAAAGGTCTCAGTTTTATCGCCGCTGTAAAATCTCGCGACGAAGTTTTAAATGTTAATCCTGAAACCGTTGTGAAGCAACTCGAAGGTCTTTCAAATTTTTATCGTTTTATAGTTATCGATTTGGGCTCCAATTTGGGCCCTCTGCAAATGTCAATTGTTGAAAAAGCTACTGTCTTATTGTGTGTTACGACCCCAGAAGTTTTAGCGATCAATCAGACCATGAGACTGGTAAATGATTTAATGGTGGCCACCGTGCCGACGGATATGATTCAGTTTGTGCTGAATAAAACCGGTCCAAGTGGCTTACCAACCGATGCCATTGAAAAAACTTTTCGCAAACAAATGGTCGGCACCATTCCGCAAGATGATTTGACAGCGACAGGTTCTGTTCAACGCTCGAATCCATTTGTGATTGCAGCACCTCAAAGCCCAATATCACGAGCGCACGCCGATATCGTAAGGCGGCTTACTGGCGGCGTTTTGCAAACCCTAAAGGCGCAAGCACGCCCTCAACAGTTGAAATTTGCGAGAGACTCAGCTCCTGAAGTGCAGAGTTCAAGTGCCCGGCCGACGAGTGCAAATAAAAATGTAGACGCAAGAACTGCGATCAAGCTTTCACTTCACGCTGAATTATTGAAAGATTCTGAACTACGAAAATCAATGGGCGATACCACCGGCTTTGGAAACGATCCAGAAAAAGAACGCGCCCTGGTTCTTAAAACCACTGCGGTGATTTCAAAAATTATAGATCGCGAAGCTGCAGGCATTGGACGCGAAGAGCGCTCTGCCATTATTGATGAAGTCGTCAATGAGGCCGTGGGTCTTGGCCCTCTCGAAGCTCTGCTCGCCGATCCTTCGGTTACTGAAATTATGGTGAACGGTCCTAAAAAGATTTTTGTCGAGAAAAAAGGTATTGTTCAAACCAGCCCGATCACTTTCACCTCTGAAGATTCGCTAATGAATGTGATCAAGCGCATCGTCGATCCTCTGGGTCGACAGATCAACGAAAGTAGCCCTTACGTCGATGCTCGCCTGAGAGATGGCAGTCGAGTCAATGCCATCATTCGACCCCTGGCCATTGACGGAGCATCGGTAACAATTCGTAAATTTTCTAAAAAAGCTGTGACGCCAGACAATTATGTAAAAGACTGGGGCGCCGCAACCGCCAATATGATGGAGTTCCTAAAAATCTGTGTGCAACTTCATCGTAATATTATTATCTCGGGCGGTACGGGCTCAGGTAAAACAACTTTACTCAATACCCTTTCAAGTTTCATTCCTTCAAATGAGCGCGTGATTACGATTGAAGACGCTGCCGAATTGCAACTCAAACAAGAACATGTCGTACGACTTGAATCCAGACCCACCAATATGGAGGGCAAAGGCCAAGTGAGCATTCGAGATCTTGTTAAAAATGCTTTGAGAATGCGTCCTGAACGAATCATCGTGGGTGAGTGCCGCGATGGCGCAGCCCTCGATATGCTATCGGCAATGAGTACTGGTCACGATGGTTCAATGACGACACTTCATGCGAATTCTCCTAAAGAGGCCGTTTCGCGTCTTGAGACTTTGTGTTTAATGGCAGGCATGGATCTACCTGCCAAGGCAATTCGCGAACAAATTGCCAATGCTGTTAATGTGATTGTGCAAATATCAAGGCTTTCAGACGGCACCCGCAAAATTATGAGTATCAAATGTGTTGAAGGTATTCAGGGCGATGTCGTCACTTTACAAGATGTCTTTGATTTCAAACGTAAAGGTGTCGATGCCAACCGCAAAATTACCGGAAATTTTGCTGCCGCTGGTCTCGTGCCACGCTTCATTCAAGAGAGTCAACAAAATGGCAATTCGATTCCTCAGGGCCTCTTTACCAATGAGGCCGCAAACGCAGCACCAACAGTTGGGACTGCCAAACCCAATTCACAAACTCAGACCGTAAGCACTCCACCACTCAAAAAGGCTTCAGGAGGCGGAACATGAATGTTTTTTCGCAGGACTGGTTTGTTATCCCTTTTGTTGGTATCAGTGTTTTCATATTGTCATTTATTTATAACGAGCGAGTCATTGACTGGCTTAAACGGCGAAGCCTCGGCCAGCGCGAAGAAGTAATTCGACTGATGCGTCTCATGTATATCGAAGTCGATGAAAAGAAAATTACCATAACGATGTTACTCTGTAGTTTCGGAATTGGTTTTTTATTTTTCATAGCAATGTGGCCCAATCTAATAGTTGGACTCATTTTTGGCGGAGCTGTGACGATTGCGGGATGGTCGATTCCTAAAATGGTGATGATGTCTCTTTACGAAAAGCGTTGTTCACGCTTTGTCGATCAAATGGTCGACGGCCTCACGCTTATGGCCAATGGAATTAAAGCAGGACTAAGCCCGGTGCAGTCAATGGAGCGCGTACGATTGAATCTACCTCCTCCTATGAGCCAAGAGTTTGGCGATATGCTGAAATCAATTAATCTCTTAGGGCAAAGCCAATCTCAGGCACTAAATGAACTTGCGCTTCGAATTCCGCGTCCCGATGTTGTCATGTTTACGACTGCTATTAATATTTTGGACGAAGCCGGCGGAAATATGGGTGAAACCTTCTCGACTATTGTCAGTACGATTCGTGAACGTCAAAAGGTCGAGCGAAAAATCGAAGCTTTGACCGCGCAGTCCCTCATGCAAGGAATTATTATTACTTTGGTCCCGTTTATCATGTTGTTGGTATTTGCGCTGACCGATCCCGGTTACATTCGCCCGCTTTTCACGACGGTACCTGGAGTTTTTGCCTTGATTATAATGTTGGGTCTCCAAATTACTGGTGGCTTAATGATCAAAAAAATTGTTAAAATAAATGTATAAAGAAAGTTTCTTTGTTGCGCGCCCGGAGGCCATTCCATGCAAAAGTTGAACGTTGATTTGAGAAGAAAGCTTCAGCTATTGAGTTTTATTTTTAGCTTACTTTCATTGCCAACTGCAAATGCGGTGGTTGATATGAAAAATGCCGCTTATGTCGATCAGTTTTTGGACTTAAGTCTACCGGGCTCAACTGCCTATGACTTAAAGGTAACCAGGACCTATAGTAGTCGCTTCAACTTTACCGGAATTTTGGGCTACGGCTGGTGTACTGATTTCGAAACATCAATTGAAAAGACCGCAGAAGGCAGCATCAAACTTCAAGTTTGCGGCGCCGGCCAAGAAACGGTTTTTATCTCAGGAAAACAGGACAATGAGGGCTCAAAAAAAGTAGTAGAACAAATCTTAGATCGCGTGAAAAAAGAAAAACCTGCCTCGATTGCTACGCCCCAATATATTGCGGACTTAAGAGCACAACTTCTTACCAATGCCTCGCAACGTCTTCAGCTTTCAAAGCAAGTCGGGATCGCCATTCCTGAGATCAAAAAAGGTGTGACTTATATTTCTGAAACCAGCGAGACCGATAAAATTATTTTTGATGGCACTTACTATGTGAGAACCCTCACCGACGGCACACAACAAAAGTTTGATACCAACGGCCGTCTCACCTTTATGTTTGATAAAAATGCAAATTATCTCAAATTGGTTTATCAAGGTGACCAATTAAAAGAAGTTCAAGACAGCACCAATCGAAAGCTTACTTTAACTTACAAAAATAAACGCGTTACAGAAATTGCCGGCCCCAATTTAAACGGTGAAAAAATTCGCGCTCTTTATGAGTATAAGGGCGAGGATCTTGTGAAAGTGAATAATCGTTGGGGAAATGATTATACTTACGAATACGATGACGTTCACAATCTTACCAAAATTAATTTTCCAGATAAAACTTTTAAAGCATTAACCTACGACAAGAAGAATGCCTGGGTAATGAGTTTTGCAGATCGTGTTCCCAAAGGTGGCGTTGCCTGTCTTGAAAGTTATTCGTACGAAGTAGATAAAAATGAACCGCGAGATCATTTTTGGTCAACGGCAATAAAAAAGTGTGGAAAAGAAATTACCAATCAAGCGCGTTTTGAATTCTGGCACAAAAAGCGTTCGGACGGCCGAAAGTTTTTGGCGAGAGCCTTGACTCGCACCAATAGCGAAAGCCTAGATGTCACTTACCATCCCGATTTCGGAAGACCCACTACGATTCGGCGTAATGGTACCGTCACCAACTTCGCCTACTATCCGAACGGACTCATTCGCGAGAAATCCACAGACAATGTACATATGAGTTTCGAATATAAAAACCAATTCAATAAAGTTTCGAAAGTTGCCACCGAATTTTACAGCCAAGACGGAAAGAAAATTGAACGTAAGCGCGATACTATTTTCTCTTACGATACCAAAGCAAACTTAGTCGCGGCCTCAAATTCTGACGGACAAAATGTTCGCCTTAGTTACGATTCAAAGGGGCGAATTGCCACTATCATTGACCAAGCTAAAAAAGAAGTCTTGATTAAGTACGATGAAAAATTTAGTAAGCCCTCGGTTATCACCCGACCCCAATTGGGCTCAATCAATGTCACCTACAAGGCTAATGGTGAGATTGAGAAAGTTGGCAGTAAAGATGGACCAAACGTAGCGATGCAAGTGGCTTCAACTTTTAATAATTTATTAGAATTAATTGCGCCCGCAACAAGCGAGTTAAGTTTATGATAAAACCTCAAGGGACAATAAAATTATCTTGGTCCAGAAAGGCTTTTTCAATGCCTCAAAGTAACAATGTGCTTTTGTTTTTTCTAGGTTTCATTTTACTTTTTAGTTTTTCCGCTCATGCGCAGACCCCAGAAAACTCAACAGAGCCCCTTTCCCCTGCAACTGAATTTAATCCTCCACCGCTAACTGAAGAAGCAAAAAAGATCATTCAACAAATTGATGCCACTGATTATTCTTGTAAGGGGGGAGATCCAAACTGTGCTCCAGTTGTAAAGTCTGCTTCTTCCTGTGAGACCTGTGAGAATTGCATGCGGCTAGGAATGTGCGGCCCAACAAGTCGTGAAGATATTCATTTAGAAGTCGGCACTGGCGAAAAAGGCACTAAAATTAAGGCCACCTCTTCTAAAGCTTCAGACAAATCCCCGTAAGAGCCCTAACCTAATTTTCATTTGCTAATCGCAAACTTAATTGCTCAACTGTTGGCTGTTCTCTTAACCAGAGAGGTCAACAATGCGCACGAGCGAATTTTTCAACATAAAAAAAGTTTTGCAAATTTTCGGAAGCTCCCTTTCGCCTGCTGATATTGAACGTCAAGTCGGCATTCATTTGCCCGCCTTTTCAAAAAACTCAGAAGGCCGAAAATTGAAATCTTGGTCGAATCAAGAACTCGTGCTTGTCGGCGAGCAGATTGGGTTTTTGAAAAAGCCCGCAAAGCCCCAAGCTGTTTCAGTATTCGTTACTAAGGGCGGAGTTTTGAAAACGGCGCTGACACTCAATATCGCAAGAATGGCCGCGCTTCATAATATTAAAACCTGTGTGGTCGGGCTCGATATGCAATCCGATATTTCTGAAATTCTTGGCGGAGGCGAGCTCGCATCAGACGATGAGTCCTTTGATTTAGCACTTGAAAAGGCCAATCGCACCAAGGGGCTTGCACAGCTTTTTGACGGCTCTGAAAAACTAGAGAGTCTATTGCGCCCAACTGATTTACCTTGTCTAAAATTTATTCCGGAAACTCCGGAGTTGGTAGCCCTTGACCAAGCTCTATTCAGTAAGAATCGACGCGAGTACTGGTTAGAGGAAAATGTCATCGCTCCACTAAAAAAAGATTTCGACTTGATTTTGCTAGATTGTTCTCCGAACTGGAATCGCCTTATTACCAACGCGCTCATGGCAAGCGATGTGCTTATATCGCCGGTTGAATGTAAGATAAATAATTTTCGAAACTTAAGAGTATTTCGCGCTTTGGTCAGTGAGTTTCAAAAAGAAATGCGAAAAAATTTGAAACACATTTTTATTCCCACTAAATATTCCCCCTCAAGAAAACTGAGTTCAGAAATATTTAATTGGTATCTAGAGAATTTGCCGAACTGCATCCAAGCTGGAATTAAAGAAAGTATTACAGGCGAAGAGGCTTGCGCTTTGCATCTTTCAACGCCTGAGTTTCAGGGTGGATCTGAGGCCGCGACTGAGATGCGCATCATTCTTCAAAGTATTTTTAAGAATTTCGCACTTGAAAAAAGTAAGCTTATGGATTCAGCTAGTCTAGGGGGGGCTTAAGTCAGTCAGAGCTCCGTGACTCATGCATGAGGAGTTCAATGTCTTTAGGTTTAAATGATCTTAAAAAGAGAAGCTCGCCAAAGAAGTCAGAAACGAAACCCAGCGAAATTTTAAGGGATGATTTGCGCACAAGTATAGCAATTAAACCCTGGAGCAATCGTGGTCTAGCCAAAGCTGGCCTCAGTCGAAAACAAAGCGTGGGTAGTGATCATCACATAAATGAAGATTGGATTGAAATTCAAGGTCAGAGTTTCTTCTGGCTCCATATCAATTTTGACTTTGAGCACTTGCATGAAGAAACTGATTTGCGACTGCAAAAACAGCTTTCAGGCTTTGAAAAGAAGCTCCTAAGCTCGTTTGATAAAGTAAAAAACTTTGTTCAGTTTATTGGATTAACGAGCCGAAGCTTTAATATCATTTAAGATCACCTTTAAAATCTCACCAGGATAATTGACCGGATAGTTTTTATAATTAAGTTCTGGCATCTTTTTAATTTTGCGACTGATTCCCGACTTAAGCGCTCCGAGAACGTCGGTCGTTTGCGTAAAGGCAACAGTCTGAGTTAGCAATAAATCTTTTGTGATCGGTGGGGCCGCCGAGTTCCACAAATGCGATTTGATTTCAAAAGGCTTTTTACCTAGCGGGGTCAGATAAAGATTTATCGAAATCTGCGAGGCCAAAGCATCTCCCGAATCTGGCAAGCCATAAAAGCTCACCCGCGGCCCAAGATTGTCGTGAAGGTCAGAGGCAAAACTTGAACAAGCCAAAATACAGTTTTGATTGAGCATCACTTTAATATCGCCGCTAAAGAGGTGCGCATCTGGTTCAAAACGGCCGATACGGCAATCAAGTTTAGAGTTTACGCAGTAGCGTGGTACCGGATCAAAGAACTCTCCAAAGTTTTTCTTAGCAAAGCGCCCTTCTTCTTTGAGACTTTTTATCCAAATGGCTTTCCCGCCGTCGCCATCATAGGGAAAAAGAAGATCTTCAAAAGAGCCTGACGTCCATTCAGGTAATTTTTTATATTTAACGTACTGACCTTGAAAAGGTTGATCAAACAACATCGCTTCATACCCGACCGGAGGATCCCCACCTTCATTGTCAATTAAATCAATAATAAGATGTTTGATCTCGGAGCTATGGTCATTCCAAAAAGAAGTTCGAAACAGATTAATTTCTTGTTTGATACTGCGAATATTTTCTGAATTCCCAGCGTAATTGAAATTTGAAATTCTCATAATGGCAATCCCTGGATGAGCATGGGATCCCAACAAACAAAGTCTTCGGCCTTTAAATAAATATCCAAACTCAAAATAACGGCGTTTGATATCAATGCCACAAGGAAAGACTTCGTTGTAAATATCGGCGGTCTCACTTGGCTCAAAGCCAGCACTCGCTTCAATCTTAGCATGTAATCGCACTTTAATTTTATCTGGACCTCTCAGCAAAAGCATTTCAACTGGCTGATTTTGAGTCCACCCAAGACTCTCATTCCTAAAGTTGTGATTGAGCTCTAGTGCGCATACGGCGTGCGAAATCGATTTACAGAACAAATAATTAAGTCGCTCCCACTCCTCCATTTCCTTCTTATTTATCTCAATCACTTCATCACCGACACGCGGAACATCTCCTGGATCAAAACTATCGGGAGTTACTTGAGATATAAAATATCTAAAATGTTGCTCGCTGAGATCCTTAATTGTCGGAATCATTTTAAAAGGCAAATTTACTTTGGACCCGAGCGGAATACTCTCGAGCTCTGGATTGAGCACTTGTTGCGATTGAATATGCGGGTAAAAGGAGTCGATTTTTTTTAAGGCTCGTCCGAATTCAACCAGATTACTTGATTTTTCAACTTCGCCTCTTAAATCATTCATATTTCGATCCCAGTCCTCGCCTTTTAAACGCGAGATCTCCCTGCGATCGACATCGATGCGATCAATTTCTTTAATAACGGCATCGAACATGGCCACTCGATTTTTCATCATCAGGCTTGAGTCTGAAATATTTTTTTCGTTTAAAACCGGACTGGCACACGAAAAAAAGAGAGCGCAAATTCCGACCACTAGGAGTAGGGGCCCGCTTTTTTGTTCTGGCTTATTTTGCATATGAGTTCCTCTTATCATTTATCCTAACTCAAAATTGCCAAGCAACGAAATACTTTTTTCTCCTTGCTCTTTTGACATTTGCTTAGAGGTAAGCCATAAGATTATAATGTCTGACTTAAGCTCTGAAATTCTTATTTATTGCGATGGAGCTTGCTCAGGAAATCCAGGCCCTGGCGGCTGGGGTGCCATTGTTGGAACCTCTCAAAGTCACATTCTTGAGCTCGGTGGATTTCAACCCCATACAACCAATAACCAGATGGAACTTCAAGGTGCAATTGAAGCTCTTGGGGCTGTTGAAAAAGTTGCGGGCGACGTGATGATATTAACAGACTCTGTCTATGTGATTCGAGGAATTACTCAATGGGCCTACGGCTGGCAAAAGCGGGGATGGGTCACCGCAGAGGGCAAACCCGTCTCGAATCGAGAATATTGGGAAAAACTCGTAAATGTGGTTTCAAAACGAAAAAAACTTTTCGCCCAAAATAAAATTTCGTGGAATTTTGTAAGAGGGCATATTGGCATTCAAGGCAATGAACGCTGCGATGAGATTGCAGTCGAGTTTTCCCAGCGTAGAAATCCCGATTTGTATGAAGGTTCCGTCACGCACTACCAATTTGATTTTTTTAAGCTTCCAAAACTTGAGCCGCTTCCTGAAATGAAGGGTCAAAAGTCTGAAAAAAAAGTAGCACTTTCTTATCTTAGTTTGATCGGAAGCATAGCTATGCGACACGCTAATTGGGGTGATTGTGAGCGGCGGGTGAAGGGTCAATCTGGTGCCAAGTTTAAAAAAGCTATGTCAACAGACGACGAATCTGAAATACTCAAATCTTGGGGCTTAAAGCCCGATGCGCTCAAAAGTAAATAGGCGGCAAATAAGTGGCAAATGTAATTGAATGCACAAATCTTTCGCGCGTATATGAGAGTTATAAAAAGGAACAGGGTCTAGCAAACTCACTCCGCGGCTTTTGGAAGAGAAATCATATTTTAAAAGTTGCACTCGCGCCAACGAATCTCAGCATTGAGGGCGGCCAAATTATAGGCTTGGTCGGCGCCAATGGTGCCGGCAAAACTACATTGTTAAAACTTCTATCCGGGCTCATTTATCCTACGAGTGGCGAGGCCAAAATTTTTGGCATGAGTCCGTGGGATCGAAAACCAGAATTTTTGAGGCGCATCAGTATTTTATTGGGACAGAAAAATCAATTGTGGTGGGACATCCCTCCGGCTGATAGCTATGATCTACTCACTCGCATTTATGATTTAGATCGGGAACAAGCGAAGAAAAGAATTCAAGTGCTTTGCGAAGTCTTAAAGTGCCGCGAACAATTAAACATTCAATTACGGCGCCTTTCTCTCGGAGAGCGCATGAAAATGGAAATTATAGGAGCGCTTTTGCATCAGCCAGATGTACTTTTTCTGGACGAGCCCACCATCGGCCTCGACATAGTTGCTCAAACCAGCATACGAGAATTTTTAATTACTTATGTACAAGAACACAAACCAACCGTGATCCTAACCAGTCATTATATGGATGATATTTCGCAGTTGGCCGATCGCCTTTTGCTAATTAGTCAGGGTTCAATTGTTTACGACGGAAATGTGCCTGGCTTTCTCAATCGCGCTGAGAACAAACAAAAATTAAGCGTTGAACTCAAGCGTCCGCCCACTTCAGATGTGCTCTTAGCAGATGGCGTCCTTTTGAAAGCAAATCAGAAAATTTTTACTGCTGAAGTACGATCCGAAGTAATGGGCTTGGTGCTTGAAAAGCTGCTCAGTATATCACAGGTACATGATTTGAAAATTGAAGAGGTAGATTTTGAAGAAGTCATTCGAGATTTTTTGCAAACAGGTTTACGGCACCGGCCGAATGGCAATCGTCTCACAACTTGAGTACCGGTTTAATTTATTTGTCGACGCCTGTTTGCAACCCATTTTACTTTGCATTTCTGAGGTTGCCCTTTGGACTGCCATTTTTCGTGGTGGCAGCATTGAAAGTTTGAACGGCTTTTCTAAAGAATACTATTTGGCCTATGCACTCTGGGCCGCATTTTTTGCTCGAATCGCCGCCAACTGGATGTATGAAATGAGAATGATCGATGAGATTGATTCGGGCTCGGTGAATAGTATTTTGGTGCGACCTATTTCTTTTTATGAATACTACCTTGGTCAATTTATGGGCTATAAGCTCCTCACGAGCATATTGTCCCTTTGTGTCCCTGTCTTAGTTTGCCTATTCATCAACAGCTCAACTCATTTACTGCGCCTGCCATTGGCTTTTGCGCTGAGTATGTACTATTTGATTCTCGCACATACCTTGAGTTCAATCATAAGTAGTTTTGCATTTTTCTTTAATCGAATTCACGCCCTCACGGTTACAAAAAATTTTATTTTATGGTTTTTAGTTGGAGAATTATTTCCACTTGATTTATTGCCAATCAAAGTCCGTGCCTTCGTGATTGCTCTTCCGTTTAGCAGCGGAGTATATCTACCTGTGGGCTATTTAACTGGTCGCATTCCTCTTAAGATGATCTGGCAAGGATTTCTTTCGGTAAGCCTTGGGATTGCAATTTCACTCTTGGCCTTTCATTTGATTTGGAATATGGGTCGAAAAAAATACAGCGGAACAGGGGCCTGAAATAGACACTATCAAGAAATATTCCTTTTTATTTATGAGTTTCTTCAAAGCGAGCATTATGTCCGACCTTGAATATCGCATGAATATTGCGCTTAAATTTTTCAATGACTTAATTTGGTATTCGGTGCAACTCAGTGTCTTTGAAGCGCTCTTTGCCTATACAAAATCTGTTTCGGGATGGACTCTTCAAGATACGCGCATGTTTATGGCGGTGCTTTTTGCAACAGATTCAATATATATGATTTTATTTAGTGAAAATCTTGACAAACTTTCAGATCGCGTCCGCAAAGGCGATATTGATATGCTCTTGACCAAGCCCGCCAATTCCCAATTCATACTGAGCTTTCAGAAAATGAATACCGCCTATTTACTCAATCTTTGCCTGACACTGACTTGGTTGATTTATTCACTTTCACATTTGCCCGGCGGCATTAGCATTTCTCGCATTTTAACTCTCCTGATTTTGATTCCTTGTGCGGTGGCGCTGACTTATAGTACAAGGTTTTATTTTTCAGCGAGCGCTTTGATTTTGACGAGGGCAGATAGCCTTAATTATATGTGGTTCAATCTCTATAAGCTTGGCACGAGGCCCGATTCGATTTATCCAAATTGGCTGCGATATATTTTACTCTCCTTCATTCCAGTGGCGTTCTTCGCAAGCGTTCCTGCGCGCATTGTGATGGGCAGCGCAAGCCATTGGTTTATTTTACTTGGCTTGTGCGTCGCCTCAATCTTTGTTTACTCAACCGTCCGCTTTTGGAGATTTGCGCTTAAATTCTACTCCTCAGCGAGCAGTTAAAGCTCACATAAGCTTTATCTGAATGTCCATGCCTTTAGCGCCAAAACTTCAAGAAAACCCGTCATGAAAAATTTTGGAGGATCTACGTGAATTGTCGCCGGTATGTGTAATAACTTCCCACCTAACTGCGGTCTAAGGCATTTCTAATGCCCCTGGTGTAGGCACAGGCCCTGCAGTGTATTCAACCAAAACAAATTCACCTCAAAAAACCGGTGGACAGTTTCACGCTAAAATGAAAGCTTACTCATATTAAAAAGGAGTCTCTATGAAAATGTTTTCTCTCGCTCTGATTGTATCGATCTTTGGTTCGCTTTCATTCGCCATGTCTATTCCAGACGCAAGAAAGGCGACCGCTTTGGTTGCTGCTGAAACCGATCTGCTTATCGGCAGCTGTGATTCAATTGCTTCTTCTGCTGCGAAAATTAAATTTGAGTTGAGCACAATTGCCGCTGGCCTCAATGAGTTTGCAGTTGGACCAAACAGCAATATTGAAAGTGCTGTGCGAAATATTGATCTTGGTATCTCAGCTGTCGAAGACAGCCTTGTTGAATGTATCAATTTCGACAGATACGGTGGAACCAATAATAAACTTCTCCTCGACTTGTATTTGCTACATACCGATATCGATTTGATGATAGCCGAACACGGCGTCGGCCCTGATCTCAAGCGCCAACGATAGATTGATTTGGAAAACTGGGTCCGTCAGCTGGCAATCCGTCAACTGCAACGGATCCAGAATCAGAAACCGCAATTCAGTTGACTGCCGCTGCTGCCGTTAAAACTGATCAAGCAGCTTAGTCACGAAGCCAGTGACTTTTGTAGCCCCTATCGTTTATCGGTCGGCTGCCAACTTAAGCCTTCTTTACCCTGCCATTTACCTCTGGGACGATAAATTCGATTGTTCGACCACTGCTCAAACATATGAGCAAGCCAACCCGAAACTCGCGATACCGCAAAAATCGGCGTAAACAAATCAATTGTAATCCCCATGCTGTAGTAAACCGTTGCAGAATAAAAATCGACATTGGGAAGTAAGGACTTTTTGGTCTGCATAGTATCGTCAATTAAGTCCGACATTTGAAACCATTGCGGCTGACCAATTTTCTTTGTGATATCTTGGCTCATTTGGCGCAAGATTTTGGCTCGAGGATCGCCATTCTTATAAACCCGATGGCCAAAGCCCATTACTTTCTGCTTATTATCCAAAGCTTCTTTAACCCATGTTTGGGCTCTATCCATAGTGCCTATGTCCTTCAACATATTCATCACAGCCTCATTAGCACCGCCATGAAGTGGTCCCTTTAAAGCGCTAATAGCACTGACCACAGATGAATACATATCGCTCAATGAAGAAGCGGTAACTCTTGCTGCGAAAGCCGAACAATTTAATTCATGATCTGCATGCAAAATAAGACAGGTATCAAACATTTTAACTATTTGAGGATCGGGTTCTTTTCCGGTCAGAGTATAGAAAAAATTCCAGGCAATGCTCTTATTTGTATTGGGAGTTATAATTTCTTTTCCGTTGCGAAACCTTTCAAAGCTGGTAACCAAGGTCGCCATTTTCGCAGTCAATCGAAGGGCCACACGATGCTTGGCTGCATCGGATGTATCTTGCGCATCCTTATCGTAAAGGGCCGATAAGCTAGTCGCGGTTCTTAACCACGCCATTGGATGAATGTTTTTGGTAGGAATTTCTTTTAGTACTTTTAAAAGATCCGGGCTCAAAGTCATTTCAGAAGCCAAATCCTTTTGAAATTTGGCCAATTCATCAGCCTTCGGCAAGCGATTATTCCAAAGTAAAAATACGGCTTCTTCGAAATTAGAATTGGCCGCTAAATCTTCAATGGTATACCCACGATAATTTAGCGTAGCGCCGACGATGAATGAGATGGCAGTCGTACACGAAACCACTCCCTCTAAACCCTTATCAACCGCACCTTCGTAAATTTGTACTTCTGCTGCCATAAAATTCCTTTCGAATAGTGGCTAGAATTATCTCTCACATTTAATTTCCCGACTATAACTTATGCACTGAATCTTGAAACTTGAGTAATTGTACTAGGCAGTTACTCGCTTAACTCAACTCCTAGCTTTCGCCAATTTGATCACGCGATCTTTTACTTCAAGCACCAAAACCGTTAAATCTTGTATGAGTTCTCGGCCGCCAGAAAATTTATCGATTTGAATCATGATTTCATTTCTCAAGTCATGTACTTCATTTTCGCTGGCTGCAAGCACCGCCTTGTAAAGACGTTCTTCACCAAACTTTTCAGACTTAGAATTGAGAACTTTCAAAACCCCTTCGCTGCAAAGAACGAGTTTATCATGCGGATTCAGATTGATACTTTTGTTTTCAAGGCCCGGCTTAAAGCTTTTGCCAATTGGTGCATTTGACACCTCAAGCTTTTGAACTTTGTGCTCAGAAACCAACAGCCCAACATAATTTCCTGCGTGTGAATAGGTCATTTCAAAACTTCGTCGGTCAATGACTCCATAAAAAACATTGGCGACATCTGAAGCTTCAATATTGGGAACTAACTCACGAGCCATATGCTCTAAAATATTATTTGGTGGAGTTCCCTTTCGGGCCTCGAGCTGTCCTGATAGCTTCAGTAGAACACTTAGAAACAGCGCCGACATCGAATAGCCAGAAGAATTTGCCAACACAACACCAAAGCGAAATTTATCTTCATGCTCAAAAATATCAAAATAATCTCCGCCAGAAATGGGGCTGGCAACGAATTTTGTACTGAATTCAAAACCAGGAATCGTCGGAAACTCAGTCGGCACTAGTGCCTTTTGAATTTTAGACGCGGTTTTCAATTCATTTGAAATCTGAGCAATTAATTTTTTAAGCTGAACATTTGCTTTCGAAAGCTCATCGCGAAAAAGTGCTAAATCGCTTTCACGCTCATTCAATTCGCTCTCTAACTCATCTATGCGATTTTGCAAATCTACCGGTGTTTTTTTGGCCATCTAAAAATTGTCTCGTTGGCAATCCGAAGTGTCAACAAATGTAGACTTCAAGGCTGCACTAGTAGACTGGACCAAGGACAATGCGTGGATCCGGATATTTTTCAAGAGCTAAAGCCAAGTCCCTTTCGGCGACCACTCCTGGTAAATCAGCTCTTTCTGGCGCGACTAAACTCAATTGAAAATGCAAATGTGGATTCCAGCCGCCATTTTCATCTTTGTCACCAATCCAAGCCAGAATCTCTCCTCGATGAAAGCCTTGTTTGAGCCTTTTTTTAGCGAGGGATTTCTTGCTAAGATGCCCAAACAGAGAATAAAATTTTTGATTTTCAATTTCGTGCTCGGTAATGAGTGTATAACCATAATCTCCAGGCTTCGAATGAAAGGCGAAACTGTGTATTTCACCGTCTGCAAACGCATAAATTTCGGTACCAACCGGAGCCGAAATATCAACTCCAACGTGAATATTTCGCGCGCCTGAAAAGAGCGCTTGATCATACATACCCACGCGTTTTTCATTGTATTTGCCAATACCATAATCCGTGCTTCGCAAGCGATTGGCATCGTAGCCATTCGAAAAATCATAGACTTCATAATTTTGTGGCAAGCGAATCACCGGATGAAAGTAGGTATTCTTAAACTTCAACAAGTCTCAGCTCTTTTCTATTTAGCGCGAAAACAGCTTGCTTGATGTTCATCGATCAAGCCAATTGCTTGCATATGGGCATAACAAATTGTTGACCCCATAAATTTAAAGCCGCGTAACTTTAAGTCTTTTGAAAGGGCATCGCTGTTGCGATCGGTGGCGCGAAAGTCTCCGCGGCCCCTTGGCCTACGAACAATGGTCTTAGATTTTACAAAGCTCCATATATATTTATCAAAACTCCCAAACTCTTTTTGGATCTTTAAAAAAGCCTGAGCATTACTTACCGTGGCTCGTATCTTAAGTTGATTTCTTATGATGCCAGCATTTTGAAGTAGTTTTTGAATTTTTTTCTCAGAAAAACGAGCGACCTTTGCTGGGTCGAATTCCGCAAAGGCCTTTCGGTAGTTTTCTCGGCGATTCAAGATAATTTCCCAGCTGAGGCCGGCTTGGGCCGACTCTAAAACAACAAATTCAAAATGCTTCTGATCCTCATGAACGGGCCGACCCCATTCGTCGTCATGATATTTAACCATTAGTGGATTCTTTGACTTTTCTGCCCATATGCATCGCATCTCCGGAATGTACCTGCTTCTTTTTGGAGTTGCAATGCGCCTCCAAAAAGAAGCAGGTACATTCCGGAAACGCACCGCGCCCTAAAAGAACCTAGATGCTTTTGTGATTATCTTATATTTTTCAAGCATGGAAGAAATAGAGAAGTTTTTCAAATGTCCCTACTGCTTAGCAAGAATATCTATGCTTCTTGATCTGAGCATTGAGGATTTTCAAAGCTATATTGAGGATTGCGAAGTTTGCTGCCGCCCCATTGAAATAAGCTTTCAATCAGAAAACGGGGAGCTAAAGAGCTTCTCCAGACGCGCCGTTTGAATTTAAATAAGTCCTGAAACCTGTACGCAACCGTCAATTTGCAGAAGAAAGCTGAGACAGAAGCTGAAAAGCAGATTTCAGCCAACCGCTGCCACCAAAACTGACTTCAATCCTAAATAGTCAAAAAAAGAAAAAGCTCGAATTTAAGTAGCTTTTGCATTGAGTGATCACGCAAATTGTCACAAATTGATTGGTTTTATCCTTCCTCTTGGCTTTATTTTGATTTCATTTCGGCATGCCTATTGAATAGCTAGCCAGCTGAGTATAGGTTAAGGGGCGCATTTTTAGGATTAAGGGGTTCATGTGGGTTACAAAAACTCATCAAAGCACGAAGAAGCTGGCTCAGTTTTTATCGAAGTACTTTTCACTTTCGTCGCGCAACTTTTCTTAAGCCTAGGAGTTATTATTCTCTTTACGCAAATCGCACG
The DNA here is from genome assembly GCA_043739185.1 of Bdellovibrionales bacterium. Lineage (GTDB taxonomy): Bacteria > Bdellovibrionota > Bdellovibrionia > Bdellovibrionales > JAMPXM01 > JAYTQQ01. The sequence goes on along the minus strand of JAYUEN010000386.1, from coordinate 100,869 downwards.
TGCCGAAGTCATGTCATTTCAAGAATGGAAGAAGCTTAAACTGAACGAAGCGCAAATCCAGTCTCAGCCGAGCGAGAATTCAAAGGCGGCGGCAGCTGGAATCGCAAAGGCCAATAAGTCACAGAAGCTTGAAGCATCGAAACTTGCCTTACAAATTGCACAAGAGCTAAGCGTCGAAGACTACTTTGCCCTTTATTTAAGCCAGTTTAAGGATAAGTCTGACTTCGTTGATGCCGCTAAAAAAATGAATCCGACCGAACTCGGAGATCTCCTTTTGAATCTTAAAAATAGCTTGGATCGTAGCTCAACGCAGGAAAGTCCACAGAATCTCAGTTTTTCAAATTTGAACTCAGCCGAAGCGCAAATCAAAAAATAAATTCAAGGCTTCAACCCGAGCTGTCGAAAGACCGAAGACCCGCAGCAGAAGCCGCTTTCAGACATGCCAAGTCGCTGCGCATCAAAATATTTTTTTTGGGTCTTCCCTTGACAGAAAATTGGCACGCTCCATATTGTCCACTGTCGTTCTAACTAATACTTCTGACCTTAAAACAGGCAGATAAAATATTACATTTTTGGGAGGTAATAATGGCTCAATTAAACGTACGCCCGCTTCATGACCGAATCTTGGTTCGAAGAATGGCGGAAGAAGAAAAAACCGCTGGTGGAATCATCATTCCAGATACAGCAAAGGAAAAACCTCAACGTGGTGAAGTGGTTGCTACTGGCAAAGGCCGCATCACTGAAGACGGAAAAACTCTTCCACTTGAAGTAAAAGTTGGAGATCGCGTTTTGTTCGGAAAATATTCTGGCACTGAGCTAAAACTTGATGGCAAAGAATATTTGATGATCAACGAAAACGATGTTCTTGGTGTATTAAACTAACCAGAGAACTAGTCAGAGACCTAATCAGAAAACTAATAAAATAAATAACGTAAATTTAATTAACTCAATAGGGAGAATTCAAAATGTCATATAAAGAATTACGCTTTAGTGAAGATGCACGCTCTTCAATTTTAAGAGGTGTTAACACTTTAGCCAATGCAGTAAAAGTAACTCTTGGACCAAAAGGTCGCAACGTAGTTATTGAAAAGTCTTTCGGCGCTCCACTCATCACAAAAGATGGTGTGACTGTTGCGAAAGAAATCGAACTTGAAAACAAGTTCGAAAATATGGGCGCACAGATGGTTAAAGAAGTTGCTAGCAAAACCAATGATGATGCTGGTGACGGAACAACTACTGCGACTGTACTAGCACAAGCAATTTACCGCGAAGGCGCTAAGTTTGTAACGGCTGGCCACAATCCAATGGCGCTTAAAAAAGGTATCGACAAAGCTGTTGAAATCGTAAGAAATGAACTTAAAAAATTGGCTAAGCCTGTTAAAGGCGACAACGAAATCGCACAAGTTGGTTCTATTTCTGCAAATAACGACACTGAAATCGGTAAAATGATTGCAGAAGCAATGAATAAAGTTGGCCGTGAAGGCGTTATCACAATTGAAGAGAGCAAAACTGCAATGACAGAACTTGATGTTGTTGAAGGCATGCAATTCGACCGTGGTTACTTGTCTCCTTACTTCATTACAAATCCAGAGAGAATGGAAGCCGTTCTTGAGAACGCTTATGTTCTGATCTACGACAAAAAAGTAAGCAGCATGAAAGACATGATTGGCGTACTTGAAGGCGTTGCTAAATCAGGTCGTCCACTTTTAATCATAGCTGAAGACGTTGACGGCGAAGCACTTGCTACTCTTGTGGTAAACAAACTTCGTGGCACCATTCAGGTTGTTGCGGTTAAAGCTCCAGGTTTTGGCGATCGCCGTAAAGCGATGCTTGAAGACCTTGGCGTATTGACTGGCGGCGAAGTGATCAGCGAAGAGACTGGTCGCAAACTTGAGCAAGCTACACTTGAAGACCTTGGCCAAGCAAAGCGCATCGTAATCGACAAAGACAATACTACAATCATTGATGGTGCCGGTAAAAAAGCTGCGATCACTGCTCGTGTTGCTCAAATCAAAGCTCAAGTTGAAGAAACAACTTCAGACTACGATAAAGAAAAACTCAAAGAGCGGCTTGCTAAACTTTCTGGTGGCGTAGCCGTTGTTCACGTTGGCGCTCCTTCAGAAGTTGAAATGAAAGAAAAGAAAGCTCGTGTTGAAGATGCATTGAATGCAACTCGCGCAGCAGTTGAAGAAGGTATCGTTGCTGGTGGTGGCTCGGCTTTACTACGAGCAGCTCAAGCTATCGACACTAAGACTTTCAGCGAAGAAGAGCGCTGGGGAGCACAAATCATTAAACGTGCTTGCGAAGAGCCAATTCGTCAAATTGCGCAAAACGCAGGTGTTGATGGCGCTATCGTACTTGATCGCGTACTAGCTAGCAAAGTTGCAACTTGGGGCTTCAATGCCGCAACTGAAGAGTATGCTGATCTTGTTAAGATGGGCGTTATCGATCCAGTTAAAGTGGTTCGTTCAGCACTTGAGAATGCAGCTTCTGTTGCTTCACTTATGCTCACTACTGAAACAATGATTGCTGAAGCACCTAAAAAAGACGAAGCACCAATGCCAGGCGGCGGCGGAATGGGTGGCATGGGAGGAATGGGCGGCATGATGTAATGCTGACCTTCTGAACCTAGTTCACAAAAACCCAAGCCTTTAAAAGCTTGGGTTTTTTTATGTCAAAATTTGTTTATTCGTCTAGTGCAGAATTGCTTGAGGCTGCAGGAATTCGAGTTTCAAACTTTTTGATTTCGTTGTCTGAAACACTTTTCAAAAGAAAAGACTTTTCACAAAGCTTGAGCGTGGCCACAGTATTTCTTGGAGCCAACTTAAATTCAATGTCTGAAGACTTATCATGAATATGAGAAATTTCTTTTCGTAAAAACTCAGCCAATATTTTTTCACTGTGCGGATCTCTGGTTTCGGTACAATTCGCGAATTTAGTTTTGCTGAGACGTACCTGCTCTTGGCTTATCTCAATATTATCTTCGAGATCCATAACTTCTAAACTCGGTGGTTCAGTTGTCGATTTCAGATAGGAAACATAAATGGGTTTCACCTTCGGCACACTCAAATTCATTTTATAAAGGCGCTCATCAATGTTTTTTGAAATGAACTTTTTCGGCAATTTACAGAAATAAATTTTATCCCTAAGAAAAAGATCTACGCCCTCGACACCCTTACTCTTCACCGGCAAAACCGTAAAATCCTTAGCAATGGCTTTATTTGAAATCTGGGCTTCACCCTTAAGGGCCTGCGAACAGCTAAACATTTTTTGATATTCGTTTGCAAAAGCAAAACTTGAAATTTGAAGTGAAATCGCGGTCAATAAAATTATGTTTCTCATCCTCTCAGTTTAAGACGAAAATCAAATTTTGTCTATAGATCTGAGGGCTTGGACAATTCAATGTAATTGAATTGGTCTTGTACCAAAACATGTCTCAAAATGAAACACCTAAGTCTGCGCAAAAATACAGAGTATTTCAAACAGAGTGTCGAGTGCGGCAAGCGCTGTAATGTCCGAATGATCGTATGGCGGCGAGACCTCGACGATGTCGGCGCCTACTAAGTTTTTGATTTTAAGCGCACGCAAGATGCACTGAACTTCATAGGTGGTCATTCCGCCAACAACAGGCGTCCCTGTACCAGGCGCAAAGGCTGGATCAAGTCCATCAATATCGAAACTAATATAAGTTGGATCCGATCCGAAGTCGGGAAGCTTTTGGCAGATGTTCTTAATGCTGTCGCCTCTCAAATCATCGATCGTCAAAATATTCATTTTATATTTCTTAATTGCGTCGAGATCATTCTCTCCGGCCAGGGGGCCGCGAATTCCGATATGCAAACTCTTGGGCGCATCGACTAAGCCTTCTTCAATCGCATGACGGAGAAAAGACCCATGATGATATTCGCAATCCCAAGCCGCCGGATAGGTATCCAAATGAGCATCAAAGTGAATGAGACGTATTGCTTTGCCATACTTCTTTTTCACTTCTCGCAGAATTGGTAAAGTAATCGAATGATCTCCACCCACTGCAATAATTTTTTTATTTTTTGAATAAAGATGAGAATAAAATTTTTGGATACGCTCATAGGTTTTTTGCATATCAATTGGTACAACTGGGCAGTCACCAATATCGGCAACTTTTAATTTTTCAACAAATGAGATTGCCCGGGACCAATGATAAACTCTTCCGAGTGAAGAGATCTCGCGAATTTTACTCGGAGCGAACCTGGCGCCAGGTCGGTAACTCGCACCACCGTCAAAAGGAATGCCACAAATGCCGATCTGATAATCGGCATCGAGATCAACATTGGGCAACCTAAAAAATGTTTTGATTGCCGCGAATCTTGGGTGCTCCCTACCGGAGAGCGGAATATAATCCACAATTATCCTTTTTGATCAAATTTCTGTGTGGTTTTTCCGGCCTTTTTCCAGCCTTGAATTCCGTCGGCCATAACGAATACCTTTTTGTATCCCGCTTTAGCCGCGACTTTGGCCGCATCATGCGAGGCCATGCATTGGGTATTGGCACAATAAAAGACCACCTTCGAATCTTTGTCTTTCGGCAGAGTGGCGACATCGTAATGCGAGCTACTCGCTAAGGCCTGGGCCGTAGGAATCATCCCCTCAGCTTTACGTGTACTGTCATTATTGGCATCATAAATATGAATCGCATTTTGATCTGTCTTCATAAAGCCTTCTAACTCAGCTACCCCGATAAGAGTAAAGGCTTCTGAGGCCCCAGATGGCAGAACGTAAAACGCGCAAAGAAACATGAGTAGGACCAACGAAATTTTTTTCATAAAATCTCCCTTTGAAATTATTGTAGGCGAGCCAAAAATCAAATACAACCTCTGTCATGACTCGTATATCTGACCGACTTGCCGCAGCTCAGCGACCGAATGTAAATGCGCAAAGGGCATTGCTTGATTGGTACCAAAAAAATCGACGCAATTTGCCTTGGCGTTTAAATCAAGATCCCTATCGAGTCTGGATTTCAGAAGTCATGCTTCAGCAAACGACAGTGAATGCCGTCATTCCTTTTTATGAAAATTTTTTAAAAAATTTTAAAAACATAAAGCAACTTTCTAATGCCAAAGAGTCTGAGGTTTTGAAAAATTGGTCAGGCCTAGGCTATTATAGCCGAGCTCGAAATATTCATCGCACAGCTAAAATTCTGAATGCAAAGGCTTTTCCTGATACCGCCGAAGAACTTATAAAATTACCTGGTTTCGGTCCGTACACCTCTCGAGCCGTCAGCAGTATTTGTTTTGAAGAGAAACTTGGCGTTCTAGACGGCAATGTGATTCGAGTTTTATCGCGTTTTTTTGGATTGAAAATGAAATGGTGGCTCCCGAAGGAACGAAAGCAACTTCAGTTTTTGGCCGATCAGTTGGCGCAAGTCGAAAAACCATCAATTTGGAACCAAGCCGTAATGGAGCTTGGCGCCAGTATTTGCTCGCCACAAAAGCCAGCCTGTTTGCTTTGTCCCTTAAAAAAACATTGTGTGGCTTTTAGTGAAAATTTAACAGAACAATTGCCACTTCCGAAACCTCGCAGAACGAAAGAAATTTGGCTTTGGCGGCCCAAGCTTATCTTTGAAAACAACAAATTCTTTTTTGTAAAAAATGATTATGCACCCTTTTTAAAGAAACATTGGCTTCCGCCCGGAAATGCGTTTCTTCAGAAATCAGCCCCTAGTAAATATCTATTCAAACATTGCATTACCCATCATGAAATATACGTAACGCCCAATAGCCCGAAAAGAAAGCAAAGTGCCTCTGAGGCTAAATTTTTAAATGGTATTTGGGTGGAGTCTAAAAATATCTCGGGAATATCACCCGCTTCGCTAATTTCAAAGCTGATCTCGCTAAGCATTTGAATTATTCTTTGACGATTTCTCAGCTTAGGGACAGTCTAAATGAATTATGAAATCAATGCATCTCAGAAGCTTAGCCTCTATTACAGTCCTTTTTTATGCAATTTCCTTAGCGTGTATTTCGGGATGCTCCAGTTCGGCAAAAAAGATAACTCCAAAAAGTATTGAAGTGCCGGTTCCGGTACTTGAACCGGTGAGCATCAAGGCCGGTCCTTTTTTAGATCAAAAAAATATTTTAGTGAAGCCTCTCACTTCAGTTGGTGAAAATTCTGAGGCCTATTTTGCAATTGATACAAAAAAAATTATCTACCACAGCCAAAAGCGGCCCGAACATTTGCAAACTCAAATTTACGAACTCAATCTTACAAATATGCGTGAACGCCGAATTACATTTCACGATGGCGATGACGCCGACGCGGTTTATACAGCAGATAGCAATTTTATTTTATACTCAAGTACGACCGATGAAATCAAAGAGGAAAGTGAAGCTATTTCAAGCGTAATGAAAACTTATGCGCCGAATTTAGTGAAAAAGCGGGCTCAATTAAATGGGCTCGATTTCAAACCCTTTGAAATCTATTTGTCTAAACTTGATGGCAGCCAAATTTATCGCATGACGAAATCTGCTGGTTATGATGCCGAAGCAAGTCTCAATTCAAAGGGAAATAAAATCGTTTTCGTATCCACACGAAACGGAAATGCAGATCTATACCTCATGCCATTTCAATTGAGCGAATGGACAAAAAAGCTGGGCGCAAGTCATGCCACTCGACTCACCAATGATAATAATTACGATGCGAATCCAATTTTTGTTCCGCAGACCGATCAAATTTTGTGGATAAAATACGCGCTCGACGCCAAAAGTTCCCAAATAGTTTTAGGAGATGCTTTGGCCAGGCAACCACATGCACTTACGACCAAAGCTGCCCTTCACCTGACTCCGTATTTTAATCCCATTTATAAAGAATTTGTATTCAGCTCAAATCGTGGCGATGGCGTGCATTTTAATCTTTATACTTTAGATATTGCGGGCCTCTGCCTCAAACGCTTAACGGAGAATGCTTTTGATGAAATTTTGCCAGCCTTTAGTCCAGATGGTAAACAAATCTTGTTTACTAGCAATCTGAGCGGTAAAAATCAGATCTATTTGATGGATTATAATTCTCCACATGCATGCTTAGATGAGATACCATAAAAAAAGGGAGATCTTTATGAAAATTGGTTTTTTAGTCACTCGCTTTTTGGTCGCCGGACTTATGGCGCAATCTAGTTTGGGAATGGCTTCACCTATTCCTGGCGCGACGACTGTGGCCCCGACCCTCGGAGTATTCAAGTCGCCGGTGGGTTTTGAAATTGCGGCAGCGACTGCTGGCTGGAAGATGAGTACCATCCCTAAATCCAATTCTTTTATTGTGGGGGTTTTCACGCCAACCCAAAAGTCAAACGCATCACTTACATTGCGCATGGATAAACTTGCCAAAGAAACTACACTTCAGAGCTATACTCAGCGTTGGCAAAAAGAGTATCCCAAATATGGCTTCGATATTCTTGGCAATAAGTCATTTGAGCAAAATGGAATGCTCGGCTACGCCATCGATCTTATTCAACGAGATACACGAAAAGAAATTCGCCAAGTGGTTTTCTTAAAAGAGAAAAAGGCTATGGTCATTACTTGTAAAGATGACGAAAGCAACTTCAGAAACTCGCTAAAAGATTGCAATCAAATCATGCGCACCTTTAAGTGGGCTGAATAAAAAAACCGCCTCTATTTCTAGAGGCGGCCATAAAAATTACTGAAATTTTATTTGAGACTACAAATTACCCAAAACACCTTTGCGTTTTGCTAGGTGCCACATAGCATCACACTGGGCCTTTTTAAATCTGTTGAGTTTATCATCTCTTACTTGCTGCCACTGTGTACTTCCGTAAATTGTTGCGCCTTGAAACAACGTTTTGGCATCCGCAAGTAATGCATCATGCACACCATTGTCATATTTGTCTTCAATGTGAACTCCCACTTCGGCGTTTTCATTCATCGAACGTGGATCTTGATTTGAAGTACCAACAATTACTTTGTAATCGTCAATGATATAGCTCTTCTCATGAAGCTTTCCGATTTGCGCAAGCTTTTGGCCGGCTTCAGGTGCCGCACCCATTGCAAGCATTTGAATTTGTCCACGGGAGTTATTCCAAATTGTTCCATCTGGAAGAGTGATGTTGAGATAGCTCTTGGGCGCAATAAATGGTTTTTCTGAACTCTTTTCAGTTCCGAACTTAGCATAAGGAAAACCATTCATAAGCGCTGGTCCAACAATGTGATCGGTCAAAGCTTGATCCATCATATTATCAGCTGAGTAAACTGAATTTCCAAAAATTTGAATTGTTCTTTCTGGATCTTCCGAAACCCATTTCGCCAAGATTGCAAGTTGCTCAGGATACAAAAAGTAGTACGGAGAAATAATCTTGATGTTTTTCTTAGCCAATTTGATCGAACGATAAATATCTTCAGTAATCGAGTCGGCATTTTTTCTGTTTTGTGGATCGTCTGGATTCAATACCGCATGTTTGCGAGAAATATTTTCGATTTCGTCAACCAAACGAACTGCTGCTGTTTTAAATCCTTGCGCAAAGCCGTTCACTCCGTCTACGACGTCACTCTTAAGCTCCAAGTATTTTTTGCCTACGTCTGTGTTTGGATCTAAAATAGTGCCCGCAGTTGTATTCATTTTACCAATATTTTTCTGATAGAGCGACAATTTCATAGCTAAAAACCATGTCGAGAGGTTTTTGTTCGCCAAGTGATAATACAGTTTATTGTAGTAATCCATCACCTCAAGACCGACGTGATGAACTTGATCTTTAAGTGGTCTGATCTCAACTGTTAAATCGTGAAATGTTTTATCATCTACTTTTGGAATTCCGTAGTAAGGAACGGCCATATTGCGACCGCCCGTGAAAAAACGCGCATCGTTTGGATGTTGACCATCAATTAACATGATTTTGTCATGTGAACGGCGATTGCGGTTGCTGTAAACAGCCTGAGCTGTTTGATGATTGGCTTCGTAGGTAGCAAATCTCTCTCTGAATCCTTCGCCTTTGAATACTTCTCGGCCGAAAAGATCATTGAGTTTATCCATTACGGCAACTGGAAGACCATGTAACGCCTTTAAAGATTTAGCCATGAAAAGTTCTAAATGAACTGGAACATTGATAATGGGTTGAAATACTTTAACTTCAACAGTAGCAAGCATTGGTTTGCCGTTGCTTTCAAACATCAATTCGCCATTGGTATCTCTCATCTGACCACCTTTTTCGCTCAGAAGAGATTTTAACTCTCCATGAAATGGATGTGGCGAGCCGAGAGAATCAACCATCACGCGAATTTTAACACCGCGGCGATGAGCTTCTTGAACTTTTTGAAGAATTGTAAATCCGATATCGTCTCGAGCGAAAATATAATAGGTCAAATCAATCGTATATTTCGCATTTTCAATTGCATGTATGATTGAAGAAAAAGCTTCATTGGCATTGGTGTGATACTTTACGTTCGAATCGTACTGCTCCATTTCTTTTGTCGTCGAGTAGTCTGTAACCGAATCAATTGTTTTATAATATTGTTCCGTCATATATTCTAATAGAAGAGCCGTCTCAACATCAGGATGCGGAGTCTCTCCTCGCTTTACTTGCTCTTCTTTCATTTTTTTGATGTCTTTTTTAACTGCATCTAAAGTGGTAAACTGAGCAATACATTGATAAGTGGACGCTTGAACATTGCTCATTGCCATTGTGGCGAGAACAAATGCGGTGATTACTGGCTTAATATGCCATGAACGAGAAATCATAAATTGATCCTTCCATTAAATAAATTAATTGATAACGAATTGATATAGTTCAATCTATGTGCCAAAAATTTCACTTTGAATGTGAGAAACTCTTATAGATCGAACGACTTATGTTCTCTAAATCTCATAACTTATTTTTAATGGATCGAATTGACAGAGCTTGGCTCATTTTAGGCTCTGGCTAACTTCTAAACGAAGTTGCCAATTTACGAATTACTTAGATTGAAAAGCTGGCGTCGAAACAACCATATATATAGGATAGTGGTCCGAGCCCTTGAGCGGGAGAATTTGAGCACCTGAGCTTTGAAGATTGCCAGCTAAGAAGGCGTGGTCAATTTGCATTTGCGGATAATGTCCTCTTTCATCTGCCGACTTCGCCGGAAAACTCGTAGTATCTTCACTAAAAACTTCGACTAAATTCTGCTTGAGACTCTTGTACATTTTTGGATGAACTCCCACCAGGGCCCGGGGAATATTAAAGTCGCCGATTACAATTGTTGCTGGGACCTGCACTTGTGGGAGTAATTTTTCATTGAGCATATTTAAAAAGCGGCTCAGCTGATTGGCTAATGGATTGTCTTTTCCAAAAGCAATTTCTCTCGCCGTTTTGATGCGACCATTGAGTTGACTGTACCGTCTCCAAACATCAAACAAATGCACCGGTACAATTTGAATATTGTTTCCCAATACATCGATATCAAAGCTTGTAAATAGTCTCGTACAACCTATATCTGAGCCACACCAAAAGTTGCGATACTGCTCTTGCTCATCGCTACTCATTGGGCTCAAAGAGGCAACATCGAGCGCTGATATTTTTGTTAGCGTGATCGGATAACGGCTAAACAGGGCCAGCCCAAATCCTTCATGATAAGGATAGCTCCAGCTCATGTTAAACGGGTATTTCGCGCGCAATTCCGAAAGCGCTTCAGAGCCAATTGATTGTTCCTGATACTCAGCAAAACTGAGAATATCGGGAGCGAGCTCAGAATTTATGAGCGTGAGTAAATTTTTGCTCAAGTCAGGGGTCGGCGCTTTCGCAGGTCTGCCGTCATGAATATTCCACCAAAAGACTTTGAGGCCGCGTGTATTTTGCAAAGTTGTAAGCGCCTGTCGATCAGGATTTTCATCCCAGATAAAGTCTGCACTCCAAGCCTTTGAAAAGCTGAGTAGTATTAAAATAACGACCCATCGAAAACTCATTCGGTTGTTCTCCAAAGTGAGTTTTCAAAAGCAGGATTTATGCCAGCTCAATCAGTGTTTTCGCGGCTTAGGCGCTTGATACAAACAAATTGTGGCACTCTGAAAAAATACAACCTGGGAGGTTGTATAATTTCAGACTACCTAGATGAGATTACTATTCGCCAAATAGGCGCTTGAAAAATCCGGTAACTTTTTGCCCTATGCTTGGTGCCGGCTTTGTTGCCATGGGTTTTTGATTTTTATTATGTGGAGGTCGCGATGAGCCGCCCGCATTTTGTGAATTTCTTGGGGGGCCAGAAGGCCTGCGTGCACTTGGATTCTGATTTGGATTTTGGCGTGGCCCTGGTCTGCCACCTCCGCTGCCACTCGCATTTCGGTCATTGTCGCGATAATCTCGCTGGCCTTGTCTCGGACCACGAGCTTGCGGACGCTGAGAATTGTTTGGACCCCGATCATTACGCTGTTCGCCGCGATTGTCATTTCGACTATCAGTTCTTTGGTCAGCTCTTTGGGGAGGGCGATCACCTTGTGGTGGCCGATCGCCGCGCGGGGGACGTCGACTAAATCGATCTCGTCCGCCACCTTCACGCTCGCGACCACTGCCACCACTACTTCTTGGCGGAGGACCTGATCTTTGCGGACGATCGCTCGGAAGGGGTCTGAAGTCTTTGATGATCTCAGCATCTTCAAGCCATGCAACATCTACTTTGTGACGAAGATAATCTTCAACGCGTTTCAGGGCATCGACATCGCGATCTGAAACAAAACTAAAAGCAAGACCGCTCGCGCCTGCACGGCCGGTTCGACCAATTCGATGAACATAATTTTCGGGATCATCAGGCAACTCAAAATTAATGACCATATCGACGCCTTTGATATCAAGGCCACGGGCCGCAACATCTGTCGCCACCAAAATGTTCTGATCATTGTCTGACTTGAATTGGCTCATCACGCGATTGCGCTGTGCCTGTGTAATCAGGCTTGAAATTCCGACTGAAGGATGTCCATTTTCATTTAGAAATTGCGAAACCCTCGGCACATTCATTTTAAAATTACTAAAAATAATTGTCTGCTTTGGCTTATGTTTTAATAAGAGTGAAAGCAAATATTGTGGCTTCTCGTTACTTCCGACATGAAATATTTTATCAACCACGTTCTCGGCTTTGGCTTGATCACGACTGACATCGATATCAACCGGATTGGCTCCATATTGATAGGCCGTATTCATCACATCTAGATTCAAAGTTGCAGAGAAAACCAAAAACTGGCGCTCTTTGGGGACGCGGCTCAAAATGTATTTCATATCGTCTTTAAAGCCCATATCAAACATGCGATCGGCTTCATCAAAAACGATGGCGCGTACACCTTTAAGATCAATTAAATGTTCTTTGTAGAGATCAAGCAATCGGCCCGGGGTCGCAACAATAAATTCGACACCTTCTTTGAGGGCGGACTTTTGTTTGTCGTAAGAAACTCCGCCGTAAATTGAAACCGCACGTAGTTTGGCTTCGCCTTTTAAGGTATTGATATTTTCATAGACCTGCTCAGCCAGCTCTCTGGTCGGAACCAAAATCAAAACAAAATGACGATTATGCCATTCGCGAAAAATACGCGTCGGATATTCAGGTGTCTTAGCTGCTTCTTCTGGATTTGAATTTTCACGACCGGCCTCTTGGCTGCGCAAAATTCGATCCATAAGTGGAAGCAAGAAGGCAGCGGTTTTACCCGTCCCAGTTTGTGCAAGTCCTGCGACATCTTTCGCATCTAAAACGTGAGGAATGGTTGCCGCCTGAACAGGTGTGCACTCCGTAAATTTCGACTTTTCGATTGCTGCCTCTAAAAGAGGATGAAGATGGAGCTCAGAAAATTTCAAAACAAGTCCCTCGATCGCGTCATGTTGCCAGGCACAAAATCTATAGCAACTATCCTAAAAAGCCAAGTAATGTTGCAATAAAATCTTCAGGCTGGTCACTGTGAACCCAATGCCCTGCATTTTTAATTTCAACACCCACAATTCGCGGGTTTCTTCGCAATATTTCCTCATAAACATCACGCTTTAGATCTTGCGAGTTTTCTCCGTGTATCCAGAGCGTCGGCATCTTTAAGGCCTCAATTTCGTGCCAGCGCTCTTCAGCACGACCCTGAATAAGGCTCTCGCGAATTCCGGGAAGATAAAACTTCCAGCTGAGTCGCTTATCAGGGCCTTCTTTGAGGTTAGCGGTAAGAAATAAGGCAAGTCCCTTAGGGTTTGAGATATTTGCATACTTTTGAATGAAATCGATTTCGAAAAACTGCTTGGCTGTAGCCCGATTTTCAAAAGGCGTGGGTATAAAATCGAGCAGACTACTAATAAAGCTCGAACCATACTGATTCATCGATGGACCAATATCTTCAACTACCAACTTTTCAACTCTCTGTGGATAAGTATGGGTAAACTCCAAAGCATTTCTACCACCCATTGAATGCCCTACCAATTCAACTTTTTGCCACTCAAGTTCATCTAGAATCTTGCGCAAATCTTCGGCATAGTCCTTTGGGGAATAACCTGTTTGCGGCTGAAAAGATCTGCCATGTCCTCTTTGGTCATAAATGAGAATTTGATGAGTAGCGGTAAAGGCGGGAGTTATTTTCATCCAATTCACGCCAAAACCCATCAGCCCATGAAGAAATACCAATTTGCGAGGCGAATTCTCTACTCCAAGCAATTGATAGTGAAAGTTTTTAAGGTAATTCGGCGAAAAATTCATTGGAGTAGTCTAAATCACCAGGATGTTTCTTGTCATGACCCAGCATCTCGTTATAATCGAGGTCTAGGAGTTTGACGAATTCAACATGGAAGTTTCACACAAACCACATTTGCATCAAGATTGGATTGATCCCCACGCCTTCGGAATCGTAAAGGCATTACAGCGTGCCGGCTTTGAGAGCTATCTTGTTGGTGGCTGTGTACGTGATCTACTTTTGGGACTTCACCCAAAAGACTATGATATAGCGACTCTTGCCCAGCCAAAGCAGATAAAGAATTTGATTTATAATTCCTATATTATTGGTCGGCGCTTTTTGTTGGTATTGGCCAAGAGAGACGCTCAGCAGTTTGAAATTGCAACTTTTAGAAGCGAAACGAAGATCGACGACTCTCTTCCTGAAGGCGAAGCGCCACTCGGAGACAATACCTTTGGAACTCCCGAAGAGGATGCCAAGCGCCGGGATTTTACGATCAATGCCTTATTTTATGATCCTGTCCGCAACGATTTGATCGACTTTGTAGCCGCAATGAAAGATATCGAGACGCGCACTCTCCGCATGATTGGGGATCCAGACGTGCGCTTAGTAGAAGACCCAATTCGACTTTTGCGTGCATTGAGATTTGCCCATAAACTCGAATTGGTATTAGACGAAAATCTGCGCGCTTCGATGCAACGAAATGCTGCAAGTATTGCGCAAAGTGTTTTGCCCAGACGGCGCGAAGAAATTTTGAAATTACTAAGACTTCACGAGAGCTTTTTAGCCTTTGCCGAAGCTTTTGATCTTGGTATTCTTGAGCATCTTTCGCCCTACCTTCACTCTTTGTTCTTGAATGATACTCATCGCGAAAACTTTGAATTTTATTTAATGCAATTTAAAGAATTGGTGATTGATCAGAGTGAACCTCATCACTTATTAAGTTGGCTCGTACTTGCAAGTGCGTACGCAACAACGGATGGGGACTGGCCTACGAGTTCCCAGATGCGAGCCGAAAATATGCAGAACTTTTTAAGAAACGAACTTGGAATGTTTAAATTGGAACAAAGTTTCCTTGGGCATACTTTGCAATTGAGTGGAATGCTGCAAAAAACCTCTCTGCTCAAAAAACGTGGACCAAGAAGGCTGATGTCGATTTTTCGCAATGAGAGTTTTGAGTTTTCACTAAAGTTAGTTGAAGTGAATTACGAAATTTCTCCTCAGGATATCGCATTTTGGAGAAACGCTGCCCGAGAAATTGCTCCAGATTTGAAAAAGACTGATGGCCCTCGGCGCCCAGCTCGACCTCGTCGCCGACGAAAAAGACCTGTTGCCGCAACTGAAAGCCTTAAAACCGAATAATTTAAGAGTCCTGTTTAGTTTTAGACTGGGTTTTATCTTGTCTCAAGTCTTCTGAATGAGCTGCATTGATCTGATCATTTGGGTTTTTTGGAGTGACATCAATTTCATCGCCCTCGAGGCCCTTCTTAAATCCGCGTATCGCTTCGCCGATACCTTTTCCTAGTCCTGGGAGACGACTTGGTCCAAAAAGCAATAAGACCACGCCCAAGATTAAGATTAAATGCATTGGTGATAGACCCATAATGACTCCCCAAAAATGATATTTTTACTTTCAGCTACAGTTGTAAATCTGTAGTTTGTTTCTATAGCTTCTAATTATAGCATTCGACCTATAGTTTGAGAACTGAATTCTTAATTCATCTGTCATTCGCTTTGTGAATGTTAAGATTCCGGGCAAACATTAGTAAGCTTAGTCTAAATTTTATATAATTTCTCATATCTAAAAGAGGAATTGAGGCATTATGAAACATCTGGCTTTAGCTTTTTTAAGTTTTCTCGTTTTCACTTCTTTTTCGCACGCAGGTGGGCAATACAAACTAAGTCATAATTATAAATGTATTGCAGTAAGTGATGGCTATAAAATTTTAATCACAGTTAATGTTAATAATATGGATGATAAAATTCGCCTCCAAAAAGATCTTGCGGATATTGATCGCAATTATATTGGCCGCTCTCACATTGAACGACGTTTTGTTTATGAAGAAAGCGACGAGGGACTGCGTGAAGCTTTCTTGCAAGCTGATTTACTCAATGGCGCTCCTCAAGGCTTAATGGCAATCCGAACTCATGGCGATGATAGTACCAACTCTCGGTATGTTTGCTATTTGATAAAATAAGCTTATTTCAGCGACTTCATGTTGATGACAAAGCGATAGCGCACATCTCCCTTGATCATTCGCTCATAAGCTGAATTAATTTGATCAATATTTATCAATTCAATATCTGATAAAATATTTTTCTCAGCGCAATAATCTAACATTTCTTGAGTCTCTTGAATTCCGCCGATAAGTGAGCCGGCGAGACTTCTTCTTCTGCCAATGAATGAAAACGCGTGCACCTCTGTAGGCTTTGGCGGGATGCCAAGTAAAACCATGGTGCCGTCAATATTGATCATACTGAGAAATTTACCGTAATCGTGTTGCGCTGAAATCGTATTAATAATTAAATCAAAATAATTTGCATAGGTTTGAAAACTCTTCGCGTCGTTGGTATTTGCAAATTTATGTGCGCCCAACTTCATGGCGTCTGCTTCTTTTGAACTTGAAGTTGAAAGCATAGTCACTTCGGCTCCCATTGAAACTGCAATTTTAACAGCCATATGGCCAAGCCCACCGAGGCCGACTACGCCTACGCGATCACCCTTTTTCACCTTCCAATGTTTAAGAGGCGAATAGGTTGTAATTCCGGCACAAAGTAAGGGCGCCACTCGCGCCAGATCTAGTTTTGGCGAAATTTTCAAAACAAAATTTTCATCGGTAACAATTTGCGAGGAGTATCCACCGTAAGTAGGTGTCCGCATATTTTTTTCTGGACTGTTATAAGTAAAGATCGCGCCCTTGTCACAAAACTGCTCGAGGTGTTTTTCACAGCTCGGACAACTTCGGCAAGAATCGACCATACAGCCAACCCCAGCAATATCCCCCACTTTGAATTTTGTGACTTTAGCTCCAACGCGGATAATATGGCCCACAATTTCATGACCCGGAATCAAAGGATACTGAGCTCCACCCCATTCATTTCGGGCGGAGTGAATATCAGAATGGCAAACTCCGCAGTAATCGATATGAATGAGTACGTCATTTACTCCAACATCGCGACGCTGAAACTCAATTGGAGTTAGAGGCGAATTCGCACTTTGCGCAGCATAAGCTTTGGCTTGTATCAAAGTTTGTTCGCCTCAAGCAATTGTTTGGCGGCTTCACATACTGCGGTCGAATCCAAATGATGTTTCTTATAGAGGTCTCTTGCTGAGTATGCACTTTGACCGAAATGATCACCAATCGCCAAACTTTGCATTTTAAAATTTTCATTTGCTAGGCTGAGTGCATGACACAACATTTGTCCCATGCCACCTATAGAGCGATGCTCTTCAAGCGTAATGACCAATGCCGGATTTGACGTCTGAGCGCGAGTTTTAGCTAAAGCCAATTTCATTGTATCAAGGTCAATGTGATTGATAATTGCGGGGTTGACGACGACGCAGCCGATTTTACTTGCAGTTAAATCTTGTGCCGCCTCTAGTGCCTCACTGATGAGTGAGCCCGCTGCCACAATGCAAACTGATTTTGAAAATGATTTTGTATTGTCAAAAACGATTTGAGATTTTCGCAGCTGAAAGTCAATATTTTCGGGCACAAAACTTTTAGGAAAATTTTCTCGACCGAGAAAAAATATTCGAGTCGGAGGTGCTTCGCCGCGCGCTCTTGCTTTTGCAAAATCCTCGATCGCTTGACCCACCAAACTTTCAGCTTCACGACTCGAGGTTAACGCATAAATTTCAATATTTGGAATCGAAGAGAGCTGGGCAAAGAAACTGAGTGCTTGGTGTGAAGCTCCATCGGCCGCATCCTGAAAGCCGATATGCGAAAAAATCCCAATGACAGGAGCATTCGAAAGACTTGCCATTGCTATCGGCAAGGCACCCTTGGTCGCACCAAATTGCGCAAAGGTGTCGACTACCGGAATAAATCCCGTAAGCGACAGGCCGATTGCAGAACTAATCATATTGGCTTCAGCTACGCCGACATCGAGCGAAGATTCAGGAAATTCTTTATGAAAGTCTGCAACGCCAGTTGAGCCCTGCAAGTCGGCAGAAACCGAAACTACGGGAAGTCCGGCTTTTCTTTTCTGAATTAGAGCTTTGGCCACTCCAACTTGAATTTTTTCATCGGTTCCAAAATATTCAGCTCTCGGAAAACGAAAGGCCGTTGGCTTTTTAAAGTTTTTTTCAAAGTCCTTTAATTCTTCTGCCCAGCTGAGAAATTCTTTTGGAATTTCAGCGCCCTCATATACCTCGGTCAAAAACGCACCGAGTTCTTCGGCTTTCTTAAGAGAGAATCCATGTCCTCCACTGGCTGAGTTTTCAGATTTTTTATGGCCTTTCCCTTTAATGGTTCGTGCATGAATCATGATTGGCTGGCTAGGATCTAATTTGACCTGGTTGATGGCTTCTTCAATGCTTGCCAAACACGCTTGAATTTGATGACCATCCTCGAGAAACATGACTTGCCAACCTAATGACTTGAGCGCTGCAAAACTTGGCTCCATCGAAAAAGCATCACTTTCAATACGACCAGACAACTTGGTCCTATTGTCACTCAAAATACAAACAAAGGGAGCGAGCTTGCCTCGACGGGCAAATCCCGGAATGGCCGCGAGGGCTTCTTTTGCTTCGCCCTCCATCGCGCCGCCGTCAGAGAGTGCACATATTGTAACACGTTTTTTATTTATAAGGGCATCTCCCATTGCCAAGCCTTGGGCTTGCGGGAGGCCTGAACCTAGAGGGCCATTACTCACCAAAACGCCTTGCGGAAAAAGATGAGCTTCGCCATGTCCAGTCAAGGGGCTTGCAATAGATCGAAATTTCTTCAATGAATCCAAACTGAGATCTGCCATTTTGTAATTGGCCTTTAGGGCATAAAGACCATTTTCACAATGGCCGGCATCATTCACAAAATGAAAAGCCTCGAACCATTCTTGATGTTGTTTTTGAGAAAAATAGGCCATTAGCCCATGAGTTGCTGACATTAGTTCTGCAAAAGCTGCTGGCCCACCATAATGGCTGGCTGCGCCCGCAATCTGAGCACCCATATCCATAAGCGCAATCATGGCTCGCGTGGCCTTCGGGTCGCCAAGCCAAATACTTTCGCCAGATTGCACATGTGCCCGCACTGCAAATTGTGGCGGCGTGCGTGGAAATTTTGCGAGTTGTGGTTTAATTCCTAGGGGATTCAAAACATTTTGCACAAAAAACCTCTCGGATAAAGGGTCGTGCGTCAAGAATTTAAACTTGATGCGCTTAGGTCTTCACACTATAATCTGAAGATGGATATCAAATCAATTCCCAAAGTCGAACTGCATCGCCATCTTGAACTTTCTTTTAGACACTCTACTGTGCGTGAACTTGCACGCGAGCACGGAATTGAAGTTCCCTCTTCTGAAAAAGACTTCAAAGCTAAATTTCTCGTTACTGAACCAATGAAAGATTTAGGCGCCGTTTTAAATAAGTTTTTGACGACCCAAAAAATATTAAGCAGCGAAGAAATCTTAACGCGCATTACTCGCGAAGCCATTGAAGATGCCGTCGCCGAAGGAATCAAAATTTTAGAACTTCGCTACGCGCCGACTTTTATCCAAGGCGGCCATGAGCATTTGAGTTTCGACCAGATTCATTCCGCAATTGTTAAAGGACTTGAGCAATGTGCGAAACTCCCAATTGCAGTGGGACTCATTGCAACTATTCAGAGAATTTTGAGCGTTCAGCATGCTGAAAAAGTTTGTGATTTTGTAATTGATCATAAAAAAACATTTATTGGCGTTGACCTGGCAGACAATGAGGTCGGGTTTGATTCAGGACCTTTTGCCGCAGTTTTTATGCGTGCGAAAAACGCCGGCCTACATGTCACAATTCATGCTGGTGAGGCGCCTGCACCAACGGCAGGTCAATCGGTGATTGATGCTGTTGAAAAGCTAGGAGCAACCCGCATTGGACATGGCTTACAAATTATTCATGAGCCGCGCGCCATTGATTTCGTAAAGAAAAATAATATCGTCTTAGAACTTTGTCCGACGAGCAATTATTTGACCAATGCCATTTCTCGATTGAGTGAGCATCCTTTTCGTCGCCTGATGGAGCAAGGGGTTTTAACCAGCCTCAATTCTGATGACCCGGGAATTTTTGATATTGATCTGGTCAATGAGTATAAAGTTCTCAGTGAGCTTCATAAATTTACCGAAAAAGAATTTACTCATTTAAATGATATTGCGGCTTCAGCAAGCTTCATCCCTATGGCTGTTAAACAAAAACACTGGCCACGTAAAATTAATTAAAGGGCCTAAGTACGAAATTCCCTCACAATTTTTCCGGCTTCAATTTCACTTACCTTATTCGCTAGTGCTTTAATGTCTTGTGGATCGTGGGTAATGAGAATGGTAGGAATTTTGCGGATTTGAATGACCTTCTTTACTAACTCCCGGGCCTCCGCACGCAAGGCTTCATCTAAGGCTGAAAAAGCTTCATCTAGCATAAGCAATCTTGGTTCACCAATTAGAGCACGAGCCAAAGCCACTCTTTGCTTTTCGCCTCCAGATAGATAGCCTGCCCTTCGCTTCAAGCAAGAATCAAGTTTTAGGATTTGAACAAATTCATCGAGTGAAGTTTGAGTGCGCTCTTTTGAAATCTGCCGTGATTCCGCTGCAAATAAAATATTATCGAGTGCCGTCATGTGGGGAAATAATTCATAGCTTTGAAAAACAACTCCTAATCGACGCTTCGGCGTCGGTAGCATTGCAATATCTTCTTTATCAAAAAACCACTTCAATGACTGCGGCTGATCGAGACCGATGAGCAGGCGCAGTACCGAAGTCTTGCCCGCGCCTGAGGGCCCCCATAGCGCAGTAACTCCTTCTTCAAGAATTTCCCAGCTGGGAATATCAATTTTAAAATCGTCAAACTGTGCGCATAAGGATTCGACTTGCGACATTTCCAACTCCCGAAAAAATGAGATAGCAAAAGATCGCCCCGACCATCATGGGCAAAATGAGCGCCTCTGCCTGTTCAAAGCGGTAAGATTCAGTCAAATGCGAAAAAAGTTGCGCAAGTGTCAGATCGCGCTCAGCCACTACACTTGCCAAAGTAAAATCCGAAAACGACCAGAGTGCGGCAAGCCCAGACAAATTATAAGCATACTTTAGAACTTGAGGTACGATAACCCGTGAAAAAATCTGTCGAGGAGAGGCACTTAGCGTCTGAGCGGTTTCAATTTGTTGATAGAGAGCAAAAACCTGAGCATCCCAGGACATACGATACAAAATCGGAAAGTGCATAAGTGTCAGTCCAAAAATAAGCTTGATATAGCTGGCCCATCCGACTCCGGGAAAAAGCCAGATTAATGAAAATCCTATAATAACCGCACTCGGCGAAACCAAACCTAGCAAAAAACTTCGCCATTTTGGATTTGGTCGATATCTGGCACTGACAAACAAGAGGAATAAATTGAAAAGCCCTGAGCCGATTGCAATAAAGAGCGAGCCGAAAACTAAACTCAGATTGGGCATTTGCCATTTTTCAAATTGACTAAAAAAGCTTTGCATTAAGCAAAAACCTATAAAAATAGTCGGCAGTACGAGTACGAAAATGCCAAAATCTACACTCAACAACGGACTTTTCGAAACATAGTTGGCTTGAGTCGCAACTTGTCTTTTCACAAAAAAAGAAATCCCTAAAATGAAAATCAATTGCATTAGCGCCATCACGCAAGCTTGGCTCCAATCGGCAGAGATTCGAATCTTTTCATATATCAAGACTTCAAGCGTGGTGCCTCGGCTTCCGCCAATCATTAAGGGTACTGCAAAACTAGTAAATGAAAGCGCAAAGACGAAAAAGAAAATTCGCGTTAAATCATTTTTCAAATAAGGCAGAACTACACTTTTTAAAAAACGGACTTGAGAGCAAGATGCGATCCAAGCCACATCAGCAAGTGCTCCCATCTTAGATTGAAATACTTGAAAAACTGCAATAGCTACCAGACCGGCATTGAGAAAACAATGTATCGCAACAATTCCCCAAAAGCCGCGCGCCATAGGCAGATATTTAATAAACGAAAATATCACAAAAATAATCGGCAAAGTATTTGGTAAGATTGCAAAGGCAGTCAATATTCGTAGGGCATTTTTATTTTTTGCGAGGGACCAGAGGCCCATCGCTCCCAATATACCAAAAAACATTGAAGTAAAAGCGCTTGTAAATGCTTGCGCGACCGTAAAAGCAAAGACTTGCACATATTGTTCTAGAATGGGCATTTCTCAGATTCCTATCGCTTGCCATTCGGCAAAAAGTTGACTGAGCTCAGCTTCGGTTGGATTCTTTTCGCCCTGCATTTCAGATTCACTTACATAAGAAAGACTCAGGCGCTCGAAGGGACTCTGTCTCGCAGACTCTTTTTTAATCGGCAACATGAAGTTTTTCTTCATGATTGCTTTCTGGGTCTCCTCCTCCATAAGAAAACTCATAAAACCCTTGGCGTTTTCGAGGTTTTCGGCCCCGGCCGAAATCACTGCAAACTCAACTTGAATCGGCATTTTCTCTTTGAGCACGGCTGCTTGATAACTAAAATTATTCTCTTCAGTCCAATGGTAAACAGGAGAAGTGAAATAAGAAAAGACCAATTGACTTTGCTTTTTCTTGAAATGCCCATATGAGGAGGACCAAGAAGGACCGACAAATGCTATATTTTTTTTTAATTTTTTAAGAAACTTAAATCCTTGATCGCGGCCTTTTTCGCGGAGAATCCAAAGTAAAAATTGTAACCCGGGCGTACTGGTTCGAGGATCCGACAAAGAAATTTTATTTTCAAAGCGTGCATCTAATAAATCATCTAGATTTTTTGGCGGGTCGATTTCACCCTTTCGATAAATGAACGTCATCGGCGACCAATCAATTGCTTGAAAGCGAGACTGCCATTTTATATTTGGGTCACGTTGAGCAATTCCGAATTGATCAAGTCCCAATACAACATCGGCCTTAAAGAGTGCTAATTTTTTAAGAAGCAGACCGGCGTCACCAGCATCAATGAATTCAATTTGAATTCCGCTTTGTTCTTGAAATTTTTTGGCAATTATTGGGCCAGGGCCCCAGGCATTTAAAAAAGCAGCATAGGTTAAGACTTTGAGATTTTTGGTTGCAGCACGTGAAACTTCAGGGCGCTTTTTGAGGGCAAAAAAAAGCACAGTAAAAATAATCAGAATCGGAAGAGCGGAAAGGATTATAATTCGCACTTGTGGCTCACCACCAGAGGCCACGTCTCTTACGGTAAAAATAATAATCCATACCTAAACAACGACCAGCGCCAAACCAACCCAAAGTAAAAATCACAACGAAAATAAGATGATCTTGAATTTCGCCAGCACTTGGCCCAATCGCCCACATGAGATTGAATGCTAAAAACATCGCGAGCAAAGTTGCCGGACGAACGAAATAACCAACGATCAGTGAAACGCCTACGACAAACTGAGAAATAACAATGAAGCTCGCAAAAAATTGCCAATTCGGCACGACTGCTGTCTCAAGAAAATATTTATACCATTCAGGAGCGACGCTGGTAGGGAGGTGTGCGCGAATTTGTTCCGCCAAAATTGCATGAGACAAGAATTCATTTTTGAGGCTTTGAAAAGCATGATTAAAATAGTAATAGCCCATAAATATGCGCAAGAACGCAAGTGGATACAAATGACCAACGTATTTATAGCTTTCAAAAAATGCTACGATCATGTTGACAGTTTCAAGCGCGGCGGCTCGAGTGTCAAGCAAGGCCCATCGTTGAACTTGGACAAATGTCTGCTAAAAAACAAATTTCACAACGTGGACTTCTGGCTTTGCAAATCTTTCGGCCGTGATCGATCAACCGATGCGAATATTCAATCCATTCGGAACGATCGATAAGAGGACCTAATTCACGCTCAATCACAACGGCATTTTCAGACTTTACCAAGCCAAAACGATTGCTGAGTCGAGTGACGTGGGTATCAACTACAATTCCAGAAGGAATTTTAAAGCCAACTCCCAAAACAACATTTGCCGTTTTTCTTCCAACCCCTGAAAGTTCAGTGAGTTCCTCTAAACTCTTTGGAACTTCGCCATGATATTTCTCAACTAGACTTTGGGCGCAGGCCTTTATATTTTTGGCTTTATTTTTGTAAAAACCAGTCGAGCGAATGGCCTCTTCAATTTCTTCAACAGGAGCAAGTGCGAAGGCCTTTGGTCCAGGAAATTTTTTAAACAGGGCCGGTGTTACTGAATTCACTCGTTCATCGGTGCATTGTGCAGATAAAATGGTTGCAACCAAAAGCTCAAAAACACTTTTATGATGAAGAGCACATTGAGTTACTGGATAATACTTTTTTAAAAGCTTTATTATCTGTTCAGCTAGAAAGCGCTTAGATTCTTGCGACTTTGGTCGCTTAATTGATTTCAACTTTTTCATTTGATTGGGTTTTAGACTTTTAGCGAGAGAAACACAATTTCTATTTAAATTTATCACTTCTCCTCTAGCAAAATGCTAAGATAATAGCTTGATAGGGGCGCACTAATTTAGGTTTATGCGTCCCAGGAAGGGTGACTATGGAAGGTCCGCGCTGCCCAGATGAAAAAGAATTCGGCCAACTCATCAGCTTTTTGGATTCAGAACTGAGACCCAATTTGCCGTGGTCGATCACCAATGAATATCCGCTTGCCTTTAGCCCGCAAAATTTAAGCAATATTCGAATTATCATAGAGGAAAGCCAAGTGCTTTCTCACGCTGTTATGCGACCCATTTATGTCAAAACCGGTGCGGGCCTGTTTAAGGTTGCAGCCATTGGCAGCGTGGTAACATCTACCGACCATCGCAACCAGGGGCTTAGCACTAAAATTTTAGAAAGTTGTCTAGAGTCCGCTCAACTCAGTGGTTGTGAATTTGCTATCCTTTGGACCCATCTACATGATTTTTACCGTAAACTCGGCTTTGAAATGGCCGGCGCAGAAACCAGTACTCTGTGGAATCAAAATCTGAATATCGAAACGAGTGGCCTGCGTTTTATGGATACGACCAAAGTTTCTCCGGATGCGATTCACAAACTATACGGCTACCATACCGTCAATTCACTTCGCACCTTGAGCGATACCAGCAAGTATTTGCAAATTCCGAATACCAGAGTCTATACCGCTTGGGATGCAAAAAATAATTTGAAAGCTTACGCCGTTGAAGGCAAGGGCGCTGACTTAAAAGCCCATGTGCACGAGTGGGGCGGCGGGGTTACAGCGCTCCTGCCACTTTTCAATTATATTTATCAAACACAAAATGCTCCGGTAACAATCATGGCGCCACGGCATTCGCAAAATCTATTACGCAAGTTTAAGGAACTGGGCCTGCAAACCAATGACGGCTTTTTGGGAATGATAAAACCAATTAATACGACCAGCCTTTTTACCAAAGTAAAACGTCATGCTCGCATGCAAGGCATTTCAGATTTAATTTTAGAGAAAAAAGATGAGCGTTTTATTTTTGGCTTTGAAAATCAAATTTTTAGTACCGATCTATTATCTGATATCACTCGCCTACTTTTTGGGCCGCAAAAACCGAGTCAAATACATAACTTCGAAGCGGATGTAGCCGAACGCTTAGATAAAATCCTACCACTCGATATGTGGATTTGGGGTTGGGATAGCATATGAAACTCATCTTTACTTTACTTAGTTTTTCATTTTGCTTTTCAATGATGGCCTGTCAGGGAGACGAAGGCACGCCGGTTAACTATGGTCCGGCGGTTTCGCAAACTGCGGTCGACAATGCTCTCAATGCGCCGCTTGCCAAAGTCGATCCACTCAAAATTCAACTCGGACAATTTACTGATGTCATTCAAAGCCAAATTATTTCCGGGCAAGCTTATCAGTCGACCGGAGAGGTAGGAACGAGTGTTGTCGGACGCGATGATCAGGCAACTCAGGTGGTTTTTACTATTTTAGAAAAAACCGTTAGCTATTCAGACAATAAAGTCATTGCCCGTGAGCTTACTCGCATTGCTCAAAAGGCGACAGCTCCCACCACGGCATCTATTTTAACAAGTCGCTGGGTGCCTGATGTTTTCTCGCAAGATCGCAATGATCCCTTCGTCAATTCGATGATTTTGTTTCTTAATAAATATATTCATGTATCAGCCGACACGCCTACGCCCACACCACTAGTCACCTTTCACAATTTGACGGTGCAGGCGTCAAGTGCCCAGCCGCCAAAGTCTGTTCAATCCCAACCCAATTGTGGCGGAGTCACAAACTGTAGCATCAGCATTACCAAAGTCTCTTTTGATATGTTGGTGTGGAATGATCCGAAAGCTCCAGATAAAATTCATCGTGAATTTTCTTTGAGCCCAGATGTGCCTTTCTTTTCAAATGTTATGAGTCAATGCGACAGTCTCTTGGTGCCCGTCGGCGTGCTCAAAACTCTCGTGACTCTTTGCTCAGACGTCACTAACTTTAGATTTACAACACCCTAACGAGGAAATTTAGCGTGAAAAAAATTAATTTAGCCCTCATTTTCGGAGGCCAATCCGCCGAACACGCCGTCTCTCTTGAGTCTGGCAAAAATGTCATGGATGCTCTCGACCAAAATAAATATACCACTCACCTCATTGCGATCGACAAAAATGGCGGCTGGAGACATATATCAGACCCCCAGGTCTTACGTAAAACTGATGTGACCAAGCCCATTGATGTTGAGCGCGTCGGCGCCAGGGTTTTCATTGTGCCCACTTCTGATGGAGTGCAAATCCTTAATTGTGATACCAAACAATATATTGCTCCAATCGATTGTGTCTTTCCGATCCTACATGGCCCTTACGGTGAAGATGGTTCGATGCAAGGTTACTTACGCTTGCTTGGCATCCCCTATGTCGGAGTCGGAGTTCTGGGCTCAGCCGTCGGCATGGACAAAGACGTCGCCAAACGTTTATTACGAGACGCAGGTCTTCCCATTGGCAAATTCATTACGCTTGAACGCCATGATCAAAAGTCATTGAGCTTTCAGGAAATTAAAAAGCAATTGGGGCTACCCTTCTTTTTGAAGCCCGCAAATATGGGTTCAAGTGTCGGTGTTCATAAAGTTTCAGACGAAGCGGGATTTGCAACAGCAGTTGCCGACGCATTCGCATACGATATCAAAATCTTATTTGAAGAATTCATCGCCGGTCGCGAAATTGAATGTTCTGTACTCGGCAATCATTTGGTACGCGCAAGTGAGCCTGGCGAAATTTTGCCGCAGCATGAATTCTATTCTTACGAAGCAAAATATTTAGATGAGAATGGTGCGAAATTAAAAATTCCTGCGGATCTCACCAAAGCTCAAGCTGAAAATGTTCGTAAGATGGCGATGCAGGTATTCAAATGTTTTTGCTGTGAGGGCATGGGCCGCGTCGATTTTTTTATGACCAAAGATAATCACTTGATTGTAAACGAAATCAATACGATCCCTGGATTTACCAAAATCAGTATGTATCCAAAAATGTGGGCCAATTCAGGCCTCGCCTATTCTCCACTGATCGACAATTTGATTGAATTGGCCTTCGAGCGCTTTAAAGAAGAGCGCAGCCTGAAGCGCTAGAGTCGCCTATGCTTTGATACCCTGTCTGAGAAAATACAACTTCTGAGGTTGTTTTTTTTTAGAGTGGCTGGAAAAGGCTATCTAAAGACAGTAAACTAATTGCCGCCATAAATTTTCTTAGCGACCTCTATCGCATCCTGATAAAATGCATCTACGCGCAGGGAATAATTTGCCATGCCGGTTGGAAACCCTCTATGTGCAGATATGATTCCGGCAAGAAAAAGATCTGGCTCTCCTTTTTCATCTTTACCTTCAAAATAAACGGCGCCACCAGAATCTTCTTTATAAACTGTAGAATTTGAATGCGCATTTAGCTCCAAAAAATATTTTTTGTCTTCTACTCCTATGCCATCTGGTAGTGGAGAATATTTTTCGCTTATCTGATTTATATTCCATCTTGAAATGGTAGTGTCTAGGACTCTCAATTGCGAGTCATCGGTATTCACGCCTGACATTCCGAATCCAGCCGCTTTGTAATGCGCGTCTTTTTTAAAAAAGTTCATATCATTCATCATTTTCATACCGGTAAAACCTCGAGGCACACCCGATTTAATAAAGATGAAAACATAGTCCTTGTGTCCTGCTTGAAGCTTCCAGCCGGGCACAGCCATTTCATCCGTATTTCGATCGACAATGTCAGCTTTGGCGAAGGTATAAGTTGGCCGGTTTTGAAATTCTCCTGAGGAGCCAAAATAAACTTTGCCAAATTGTCCTTTGGACATATTAAATCCCTCAAAGGTGTGCGCAGAAGTGACAATTAGATTGGGGGCTAAAATGACGGCGGAGGCGCCTGCTCCATAAGGATCAATATTTCCTTGCGCATCTCTTTTTTGAACAACAATCATTGCCATATGCTGGGCGATCGCATTGAAGCTTTTTGCCTCTTGAGCTCCTGCCGCTAGGCTTTCGGCTTCAGTCTTTCCTCCAATAATATTTTGAAGAACTCCCGATTTGAGCGCTTGAGCATTCGGAGTATTTTGTGGAGTACACGACGAAAGAATATTGATTGCGGCAATCAAAACATAAAATTTATTTTTCATAAAAATCCCAATGTTGTCTCATTTTGATACAAGCTTTATGAGTTTAATCTCGATTACCTCTTATAAACAGAAAATTTCTTAGAAATTTTTATTTGTAAAAAAGTTAGACAGCAAAACTCGCCCAAGGAATTTTCAGCTGTCGATTAAATACGCGATCCTATTGGTATATTTTTGAGTTTCTCCTTTAGAGATCAAAGTCCCCTACCGATAAATTATTACAATAGTTTATCCTTTTAGCCGGTGAGGTAAATGTGGTGAAAAATCTAATTTGTCTTGGATTTCTCAAATTCGCACTACTCGTAAGTTTTGTTATTGTAAGTGCTGAATTTGCCCAAGCACAATGTGAATCCGAAAATGCTTTGGGAAATATAATGGACAGTGGCTGCAGCGGTGCCTCGAGCGGTTCGCAACCGACCTACATTCCCAGCGGAAAAAAAGCAGCGCCCGCCAGGAGAGTTGCTGCTCCTGCGCCTAGTGTACAAAATCCTCAAGGGACGCAAGCAAAGAGAACCGTATGTGGAGCCACTGAGCATAACGTCCCAGGAGATTATGGTGTAGATTCATGCGAGCCGAATGTACAAGGACAAGGAAATGGACCTACGCAAGCTGATTTAGATGCCGCCGCTCAAGCAGATTGTTATCAATATGGACATTGTCCTTCGGCACCTACGGCGCCAGATGCAGCGTCGGCGGGTGGCGGAAATCCTGGTGGTGGATATGTGCTTCAGTCATCTCATCCTGCAGGAACCTGTTATCCAGGTTCAAACGATCCGATGTGTAATCCGAGTGCTGCGCCCGCACCAGCACCTGCGGCAGCGGCTGCAACTGGCGGCCCGAAACTAGTTGAGGACCCCTCTTGTGCAACGAGCATGAGTGCTCAGTACGTAAACGGAAAGTTAATGTGTGATCTCGGTAACGGAGCTGCAGGTAACGACTCGGGAACCAAGTTCGTTCCGGTCAATCCATCGATCAATGATAAGAACCCTGATGATACCAGCGGCAACGGCAAATACAGCAATGCAGATGCAAATGAACCTTGTAATTCTCAAGCAGCTCAGACCAAGAGCTTTTGTAGTGCGGCCAATGCGCAAAGTTTAGTTCAGCAAGCAGCAACGGTTGCGGCGATGGCAAATGCTTCGACTGCGAATGCGGGAGCTGCTTGTCAGATGCAATCTAAAATCGCGAGCATGCAAGAATTGTTTTCGGGTGGCGTTGCCGCCGCTTGTACTCAGCAAATATTTGCTTGTCGCGATACTTGTACTCCACCTCCTGAATTGATTGCTTCATCTAATAATCCTGAAAATCCAAATCGCGCCAACGATAAACTCAAAGTGAATTCTTATAATGCCAACAAATCAACTTGCAACGGCTATAGTATGCAAGCGGCACAAGCGGCTCTCAATGCACTGGCAATGGGTCTTACTGCAAAAGGTGCTGCCGATTGTGCAAAGGCTTACAATGCTGCCGCTGCGGCAACGCCGCCTCCGGTATTAGCTGAGACTTGTGCTGGCAATCCAAACTATGCGGCCACGCACGCACTTGAATGTTACTGCGCAACTAATCCGGGCGATACCAAGTGTTTGAATCCGGCATTGGCGGCGGCTCCTGGTGGAATCGCAGTTCGGCTCGCTTCGGGCGGTGCACTTAGCAAGGGATTACCAGGTGATCAAGGAAGCGGAACCCGTGGTGGATTTCAAATGCCAACGGCAAATCCTGATACTGGTAAAGCTGCGGGCGGTGCCACTGGTGGTGGTGGCGGTGGTTTCGGTGGTGGCGGCGGTGGACAAAATGGCGCTGCAACTGCAGCCAATGCTGAAGACGCACCAGCTGCCGGAGCCGGCAATGGTGGAAATGTCTTTGGTGGATTCTCAGCTGGTCAAGGTGGATTTTCTTATGGTCATGCTGCCGGTGCAGCAGCCGCTCCTGGCGGAATCGCGGGTGCGGTCAAAGCACTCGCAACTAAACTAAACTTAAATGGTTTACTTCCAAAGCGTAACGACTATGTCAATCGTGCAGTTGCAGGCATGAGTGTATCGGCTCAAGACGGCGTGACTGGTCCCAATGGCCCAAGTATTTGGGAAAAGGTCTCGCGCAGATACCAAATCAAAAAGGGTGATTTGCTACCTCCATAGTTAGTTCGTTGAAGTTTTGAAAATCGATTAATAATTGAATTTTTTAAATCTAGATTAAAACAGAGGATGCGAAATTATGGATCAAACTATTAATAAACTAAATTTGTTTAGCTCGCGTGGTCTCATTTTATTTGCGTCTTTGCTTTTGTCGCCTCAACTTATGGCACAAACGCCAACGGTAGGAACCCCCTCTGGATCAACCGCCCAACCCATCGCCCCCACGCAACCTATTCAAGTTGGCAGAGGTAGTGCTGGCAATGGCATGACTCAAACGATTAATGCGGGCAATGCGGCCGGTAATTCTGCCGCGGCGACTGCGGGCCTTAATGGTATGCAAAATGCTGCGGGCGCCTCACATGGCGGCTCAGGTTTAGCAATTGTCGGAGAGGTCATCACTGGTGGGGTTGGCATTTATATGGCAAGTATGTGTGGTCCTCACAATGCTATGGCATGCGTGATGGCCGCCCAATGTGCTATGCAACTCATACAAACCGCTTCTGCTCAAAATGGTGCAGACAATGTCAACGGAGCTTACAATCCCGATTTCGGCTACGGCACCGGAGGAAATTACGGCACGGGTGACCCCGGTGGCGGCGGCAGTGCTACCGATCCAAACGGAAATAATAATAATAATAATGGCGGCAAAGGCCCCGGAGGTGGCGCTACGACTACCGTAGGTGCAGACTTATCGAAGATTCAAGGAAGCCTCGCTGCTGCTGGCGTTGCAATTGATTCTGCTACTGGCGCAATTACTTTACCAAATGGCAAAACTGTTCCAGCTAATTCTACTCCTGGATCAATGAAAGCCAGCGGCTTTGACGTCGCAAATATTGATAAAATGGTAGGTGATGAAAAAGCATTGGAGTCTAAATTGCTCGCTAAAGCTGGTGCCAATGCTTCTGGTATCGGCTTCGGATACTCTGGCGGAGGCGGCGGTCGTGCAACTGCAGGTGCCGCCAATCCAAATGC
The DNA here is from genome assembly GCA_043739185.1 of Bdellovibrionales bacterium. GTDB lineage: Bacteria > Bdellovibrionota > Bdellovibrionia > Bdellovibrionales > JAMPXM01 > JAYTQQ01. The sequence goes on along the minus strand of JAYUEN010000386.1, from coordinate 69,375 downwards.
CTCGATGGATTTGAATAGCCTTTTGAATTCACGCCTCAATGGCAACGGCCGCGGTGCAGGTTCAGGCAAAGCAAGTGTCGCAGGACTTTCTAAAAAACTTGGTAATGAAAACATCGGAGTAAAAGGCGACAATATTTTTGAAATGGTGAACCGCAGATACCGTTCGCAAGATCAACAAAATGCTTTCTTAAGAGAGAAGTAATCAATGTAGCTGGTGGCTTCCGTTCATATAAGTTCTAACTTTTAGATCACGCTCAACAGAATCCGTCTCGTTATTTATTTCATCAATCTGAAATAACAAAACCTGTTTGGCATCTCGAATAGCTTTGTATATATTTTTATCTGCCGCTTCGGCCTCAAGTGTTCCCGCCGGAACAGATACCGAGAGCTTAACGCTCTTCGCTTTCTTTTCATTTTGAACCAGAACGTTCACTTGCGTATTGGGTAATAAAAACGGCTCAAGCTCTGAAATCTGTTGGTAAATATAAGCCTGGAGTTCCTTATCTGGACTTACATAGTTCATACTTCCTCCTTACGGCTTTTAAATTCGCTAAGCCATCCTCATATCTAATCTGAGTTCGCAAAGTGACTTGTCAAGTTTGAGTTTTCACACTAAAAGATGAAAATGCAATCGCAAAACTTTGCTGAAAAATTCGACTATAGTGAGATAAAATTAGAGGAAAGTTGGAAGGCCCGTCTTCTCCCAGAATTCTCTAAAGAATATATGCTATCTCTGCGTGCTTTTTTGCAAAAAGAACGGGCAGCAAAAAAAATCATCTATCCAAAACCTAGCGATATATTTGCTGCTTTTCGCGAAACTCCATTTGAGAAAGTTCGCGTGGTAATATTAGGACAAGATCCATATCATGGGCCCGGCCAAGCCCACGGTCTCAGTTTTTCAGTTCCAAGAGGTGTACCCCCTCCACCCTCGCTCTTAAATATTTTCAAAGAACTTGAAAGCGATCTTGGTATCAAACGCCCGACTCACGGAAATCTCCTCCCATGGGCACAGCAGGGGATCTTACTTTTAAACAGTGTGATGACAGTTGAATCAGGCCGTGCAGGTTCACACCAAAACCGAGGCTGGGAGTTATTCACCGACAAAGTAATCGAAGTTTTAAGTGAAGAGCGCGAGCATCTTGTATTCATTTTGTGGGGCGCCTACGCGCAAAAAAAAGGCGCAAAAATCGACCGCAAAAAGCATTTGGTTTTAGAGAGCGTTCACCCCAGTCCGCTCTCCGCTTACCGCGGATTTTTCGGTAGCCGAGTCTTCTCCAAAGCCAGAATGTACCTGCTTAGTTTTGGAGGCGCGCCGCTCCAATTCAATATAGATCAGTAGTTAAAATATGGGGCTTTCGCGTTTTTCGGTCGTTTCCAAACTCCATTTTTTTCTTTTTAAGCGCGCTCTTCATTGCTAAATAGTTTGAGCTTTCTCGTCCAGCATTGAGCCAATGCAAAGTCCCGGCAATATCCGAAAAAAGTAATTGATCCTGAGCAATTGGAATCATCGAGTGTTGTCCGCCCAAAATTGCGTATAAACTTGAAAATTTGTAGTCTTCAACTTTTTTCGCGGCGCCGGATTCGACCGGATTGCGGTAAACATATTTGTAAGCGCTCAAGAAATAATTATTTGAATGAATATAACATCTGAAGTATCGACCGCCGTAAGTTTGATTGATCCTCCCCGCGTCCCTGCCGATCTGTCGACTTGTCTCTCGCATAAAATAGTTCATCGCCTGACTAAGATTGCCCTGAGGCACCCGAACCAATAGGTGAAAATGGTTGGACATTAGTACAAATGAAATGATCTCAATTTCAAAAGCATGATGGACAAAGAAAAGATAGTTTTCAAAAATTCTCCAAACTTGCTCGAGGGGTAAGTCAAACCACTGCTTGTTTATACAACGAGCACTTATGTGGATCGGAGGAAATTCGAATGCATTTGATTTTTCTTTTAACATCGCAATCGATGCAACATTGCAATTTCATGCCAAAGACAGGATCAAATTAAACGGGGTTGGGATCCGAAATGTACCTGCTTAGTTTTGGAGGCGCACGGCGTTCAATACGCCGCGCCTCCAAAACTAAGCAGGTACATTCAGGCGATACATCCAGGCGATACCTAGGCTTAATTTGCGGAATTCGCAGCCATCATATGCACCGCTGCTTTTGACTAAATCGGCAAATTCTTTTCCGCAGGGAAAATGTGCTGAGGAGGACTGTAGATATTTATATGCAGATGTATTGCCGGTGATAAACCCGCCTAGGTAAGGCAAAGCTCTTTCAGAATAAAATTTATAAAATTCGCGAACTACCGGAATTGTTGGTTGACCAAATTCGAGAATCATCACGCGGCCGCCGGGTTTGCAAACACGGGCCATTTCTCGCAGTGCACGTAACGGATCTTGAACATTGCGAATTCCAAAAGAAATACTGACCACATCAAAACTGGCGTCCGCATAGGGAAGAGCTGTCACATCTGCAGTTTCAAATTTAATTTCAAGGCCTTGCGCGCGAGCCTTTTGTGGAGCGGTGGTCAGCATATCTGCACAAAAATCTGTGCCGGTAACTGAGCCTTCATGGCCCACCACTTTTTTGAATTCGATGGCCAGGTCGCCAGTTCCGGAGGCGCAATCTAGAATTTGAGTTCCGTTACGAGCGGCACTCCACTGAACTAAACTTTTACGCCAGAGATGATGAATTCCTACGGAGAGAATATTATTGGCCCGATCGTAATTTGCAGCCACGCTGCTAAACATATTTTTGATTTTGACTGATTCTGGGCCGACAAAATTTTGCACGATCACATTACCAAATTCGCTGAGTCAGTTGGATTAACCACCGAATCATAAGTTACTGACCGCTTACTATATCCTTCAGGCAAAATCTCACGACCACAAGCCGCGGCTACTGAACGGCAGAGCTTCATAACCTCAGCGAATTGTTCGATGCTCAGTGCTTGAAAGGCATCACTAAAAGATTTTTTTGGTTCAATATGAACTTCAATCATGAGCCCGTCGGCACCGGCAGCAATTGCCGCAGCCGCCATGGGAGCAATGAGCTCTGGTCGACCTGTTCCGTGAGAAGGATCGACTAGAATCGGAAATTTGGTGTGCGCCTTGATATAGGCCACAGCATTGAGATCTAGAGTATTGCGCGTGGTGGTGTCGAAGCTGCGGATGCCACGCTCACACAAAATAACATTTTGGTTTCCGCCTTGAAGAATATAGTCGGCCGCATTAAGCCACTCTTCAATAGTTGCCGAGAACCCACGCTTCAGCACAACTGGTTTATCGGTCTTCGCAATTTCTTTTAACAGCGCATAATTATACATATTGCGAGAGCCAATTTGAAAAATATCGACTGAACCAAGCATTTCTGAAATCTGTCTTGGATCGACCACTTCTGATATAAGTGGCATTTGAACTGCGGCCTTAACTTGATTGATAAATCCAAAAGCTTTGTCGCCAAGACCTTGAAAAGAATTTGGATTGGTGCGCATCTTGTAGATGCCTCCGCGCAAAATACTTGCGCCGCAATTTTTTACTCCACTTGCTGTCATCAACATTTGTTCTTGAGACTCAAGCGCGCACGGCCCCGCAATCACCGGAATATTGCGTCCGCCAAATTCAAGTGGAGTTGAATTTTTAATTTTCACGATCTGATTTGGACTCATAAAAAATTTTTTACGGGCACATTGAGCCCGAATTCCTTCATGTTGAAATCACTAAATCATTGTATGACAAGCTGATCAATACCATAATGAGGTCTCTCGAAAGGGCCCGCATTTTAGAGGTGAATAAACTATAAAGTCAGAGCTTTTTCAAGTGGTGGTTTTAAGCCTTTAAGGGGTCACATTGAGTCTAAAAAAACATAACAACATTGAGGCTTGTCAGCTGATCTTAAAAGAGCTAGCACACTTTGGCTTGAGTGAAATTGTATACTGCGCGGGCTCTCGTAATGCGCCCTTCATTCGCTGCCTAGGAGAGCTCGAAAACACCCGAATTTACTCATTTTTTGAGGAGAGGTCAGCGGCGTTTTTTGCTTTGGGGCGGTGCCGGGCCCTGCAAAAACCTGTGGCCGTTGTAACCACTTCGGGAACCGCCGCTGCCGAACTTTTGCCTGCTTGTATTGAGGCTTACTATTCTGGCGCGCCCCTGGTTTTCATCACCGCAGATCGACCAAGTCGCCTCAGATTCACTGGGGCCCCTCAATGCATTGATCAAAGCAAGTTTATGTCGAGTTTTGTGGAGCAAAGTTTTGATCTCGAAAATAGAGCCTTCACTTTGGCTGCATGGTCACAGCGGGCCCCACTCCACATCAATCTCTGTATCGATGAGCCAATAATTGATGCCGAGCTTGGGAAATGGACCCTACCTCAGGCCACGAAATTTCGGCCAACTAAGTTGAATAAAGCAGATAATCAAGAGGTTCAGCAAAAAATGAGTGCGGCAGGTTCGAAATGTGAAAGACCCCTTATCATTTTAGGAAGTCTCGATGGAGAAAAAGAAATAGAAGCCGCCCGCAAAATCTGTTTGGCTTTGCAATGGCCGACATATGCAGAAGGCGGTTCAGGATTGAGGGAGTCGCCTACTTTAAAGCAATTTCTTATTCACGGCGGAGAACAATTTACCTGTCAGCTTTTTAAAAAATTTAATTTCGATTTGGTGCTACGACTAGGATCGATTCCGACAACCAGGCTGTGGCGAGATTTAGAATTGGCGGGCGAAAAAACCAAGGTGCTCAGTGTGAGCCCTTTAGCTTTTAGCGGTCTAAGTGACTCAATTTTTTTACATAGCGACCTTGCCAGTTTTTGCGAGAGCGTGAATTGGACAAACACGCCCAAACAAATGATTTGGCAAAAACAAATTGCCTTACTAGATAAAGAACAATCTGAGTTTAACGAATCACTTTTGCAAAAATATCCGCGTTCAGAACCGGCACTGGTAAGAAAAATTTCTGAACTTGTCGAAGCCGATGAACTATTTTATATCGGAAATAGTTTGCCAATTCGAGAGTGGGATTTGGCAGCAACTTACGAAAGGCCAAAACAAATTTTTGCCAATCGTGGCGCCAATGGGATTGATGGCCAACTTTCGAGCTATTTGGGAATGACGGCGACCTCTGCGGGGCGCTCTTGGTGTTTACTTGGCGATTTGACCGCACTCTATGATTTAGCCGCACCCTGGGCATTAAAAAGTGTTTCAAATAAAAATCAAAAAATTGTAATTTTGAACAATGGCGGCGGCCAAATTTTTCATCGCATTTACAATGACCCGCTCTTTGAAAACTCTCACGATTTAGATTTTTCACATTGGGCGAAAATGTGGCGCCTTGACTATCAGCTTTGGAAAGGCAAAACTTTTGAAGTATTGCAGCCGAACACTCAGGTTTTAGAAGTAGTTCCGGACGCAGAAGAGACGCAAAATTTTTGGAATGAGTTAAGTGAGTTTGTAAAAAAATGACTATTTATGCTCTGCATGGCTTTTTAGGGTTGGGCTCGGACTGGGACTTTTTAAAGAAAAGTTTTCCGAATCTTGAAGCTCCAGATCTTTGGCCAAAAAATGAAAATCTTACGTTGAAAGCGTGGGCCCTACAAAAATCAAAAGCGCTTGAAGAGCAATTTCAAAACTCAAAGGAACCTCGAGTTCTACTCGGCTATTCATTGGGCGGAAGACTAGCCATGCATCTTTTGCTGGCCCAACCTCATTTTTGGAGTGCCGCCATTTTGGTCTCTGCCAATCCCGGAACTGCAAACGTTGTCGAGCGAGCTGCTCGCAAGGAGATCGATTTTAAGTGGGCACAAAAGTTTTTAAAAAGTGATTGGAAAAAAATCATCTCTGAATGGGGAGATCAAGATATTTTCAAAGTGAAAAATTCAGCCCAAGATGCAATTGTTTTGAAGCGCGAAGAAAAAGATTTTGACCGAAAGGCTTTAGCAGAAGCTCTTTTAAACTGGTCGATCGCTAAGCAAGACGATTTGGCAGTTAAGATGATGAACCTGAAGATTCCTGTGCTGTGGCTCGCAGGTGAAGAAGATGAGAAATACTGCGATTTACTTTGTGGCTTTCCTCAGGTGGCCGCTAGTCATCGTTTTCATAAAGTGAAACAAGCTTCACATCGAGCACCATGGGACAATCCTACGGAATTCACGCGCTTGGTGACTGCGTTTTTAGAGGAACATTAATATTAACGAATCTTATACTCTTGATTGATTTTACCCAAACCAAAAATCAAGAGAAGGCCAGGCACCGTTACAAGTGCACAAAAAATGAAAAAATATTGCCAACCCAATTGCACTGCAAGAATGCCAGTGAGACTGCCAGCTAAAACACGTGGGACACTTAGCAAGCTGCTGAGGAGTGAGTATTGGGTCGCTGAAAAGCGCGTATCACATTGATTGGCCATGAATGCCAGAAGCGCAGTGGTCGCCATTCCCGAAGTGAAATTTTCTGCTGTCACCACCACTGCTAACAAGCGAATATTTGGTTCTTGAAGAGCAATAAAACTAAAACCAAAAAGCGCTAGACTTTGAAGAATGCCAAACAGCAAAAGGGCCCGGCCGGCACGAATTCTTATCAACAAGACGCCACCCAAAAAAGCACCCGCGAGAGTTGCCCAAAAACCAAAAAATTTGACCACGCTTGCAATTTCTGTTTTCGTGAATCCGTGTTTTAAAAAAAATGGCGTCGTCATATCTGAAGCCATAGATTCGCCGACTTTGTAAAAAACAATAAAGGCCAAAATCAGCCAAGCATATTTTCGAGAGAAAAACTCTTTGAGCGGTTCAACATAGGCTCCCCAAATGTTTTTTGAGTTTATCTGCAGTTTGGGTTCTGGCGAAAACCAAGTTAAGAGAACTCCAAGAAGCATACAAAGAGCCATCATCTGATAGACTTGTCCCCAGGGAAAATGATCGGCTAAATAAAGTGCAAAGCCACCGCTAAACAACATCGCGAGGCGATAAAAGTTAACGTATACGCTCGAACCCAATCCTTGTTCTTCATTAATCAAGACCTCTCTTCGGTATGCATCTACTACGATGTCTTGGCTTGCGCTGAAAAACGCAATCAATATAGCCAAAAGTCCAACTGTAAAAATGGCTTCGCCGGGATGGATAAATGAAATAACGAATAAGCTCGCCGCCAAACAAAGCTGACTGAGCATCAACCAACTTCGCCGTCTTCCAAAGGAAAAGACTTTAAAATGATCCATAAATGGTGACCATAAAAATTTAACACTATAGGGAATGCCCACCAACGAAAAAAAGCCAACGACCTTTAAATCGACATTTGATTCGGTCAACCAAGCCTTGAGAGTAGAACCCACCAGAAGGAGAGGAACTCCCGAAAAGAACCCCATCAGTCCTATGATCAGCATTTTTTTTGAAAAAACACTCTTGATAATGTTATGATGTCCTTCGGTCATACGCTGAGCCTAACAAACTTAATCATGATCTTACAAGGAGACACTGTGGCAGTTCGTCAAATATTGAGAATGGGCAATCCACTTTTGCGGCAGCGCTCTCGCGAGTTGAGTAAGGAAGAAATACTGTCGGATTGGTTTTCTCAATTGATAGTTGATATGACAGACTCAATGCGAGCGACGAGTGGAGTCGGAATTGCAGCACCTCAAATTGGTGAGCTCGTGCAGGTTTCGGTAATCGAATTTAATAATAAAAATGAGCGCTATCCCGAGATGGGAAATCAAGGCCTAAAGATTTTTGTTAACCCAGTCATAAAAGTGACCAATCCTAAAGAGCAAACTTTTTGGGAGGGCTGCTTGTCTGTTCCCGATTTGCGAGGCCCCGTCGCCAGGCCAAAAGGCATTTCAGTTGAATACCTAGATGAAAGAGCCGAGCCGCAAAGTCTGGAAGCCGAAAATTTCTTGGCTACGGTTCTGCAGCATGAATTCGATCATCTCTATGGTACCTTGTATATTGATCGCATAAAAGATTTAACCAAACTCAGTTTTATAGAAGAGTATAAGCAGTTCTGGTCCCCTCAAGCTCTGCATGAGGAGATCGAGGATTGAGCTTAGGCCGCAATTTTTTTAATATGTTCAATCTTCGCTTTTAGATTCTGCACATCTTGCTTGAGCGAATTGATCTCTTCCGTCATGGCCAATATTTTTTTACGAAGAATGCGATTGTCATCTGCATCGTTACTAATACTCGCATTTGTTGAAGTCGCGTTGTGAACATTTTGTTTTTGAACTTCGGGTTTCGGCAAAGCTTGCCGCTCTTGTGCTGGCGTAGGATTTGAGTTTTGTGAGGGTACGGGCAAGGGTACCGATCTCAAAATATTCATCTCCCCGCCTTTACGAAGAGCTTCTTCGATACCATCTGGTACGAATACCTCTGGGTCCACTCGGTCTACGCGCAAGGTTCCTTCATGCATTAGGCGACGGACTTCAGTAAAAATTTTTATATAGGCGGCACCAATATCGGCAGCTGATGGTTGATTGACTTCAAATAAATCGTCAATTTTGCGGCGCTGTGAAAAACTAAAACTACGATAAAATCTTACTCTTGCCTCCGCGTTGAGACCATGTAGTGCAATCGCAATTGTGAGCTCTTGCAGGCTACCCGCGATCTCAGAAACTACTTCATCTGACCAAGACAAGATCTTTTCCATGGTGAGCATTTTCTTTTGAATGGCCTCGCTCCATCGTGGATCTGCCTCCCGAACCATGGTAAGAAATTTTTCTTGTTTCACTGATCCGCAGGTTTCGATTAATTGCAGAAGCTGGCCAAAACCGCCCGGCTTTTGATAGCGATCTAATGCTCCCAAGTTGGCTCCTTTATCGAATTGAAAAGAACAGAGTTTATTCGACATTTTGAAAAAAGATCTTAAGTCGAAGCTCGCCGCAAAGGATTTCGACAGATTCATACGCATTTTATTGATAACTAATTTTACGTAAGCTTACATTCATCAATCGAATCAAAGATTTTGAGAGGTTTCGCATCACTTTGAGAAGACAAAATTAAACAGATATTTGCCCCCATTCATAAACTTAGGTTTTAAAGTCCCGATAAGCTATAGGCAAAGAGGAGTCTATGAAAAGTCTTATAGCCATACTCATTATGATCAATCTGGTAGAAGTGAGAGCCGACGGGCGAGCCCTATTAGGGGCGCTTAATTCGCCCATTAAAGCCACTGAAGTTGCGCCGACTGGCTTCGGTAGCTGCTCGACAGTTAACAGTCTTGGTGCACTGAATGCGCAATTTCAGTCCCGAAATGAGACCTTTAAGATTCTAAAATTAAAACCTCTTTCTTCTCAAGAAGTGACACTTTCATCTCTGCAGAACTTAAAGGATGCCTTTATGCAGGCCACTTCTGTCTTCAAAAATAATTTTGATTTGGAGCTCGATTCTCCTGCAAGCCTTATTCAGACTCGCAGTCGACTGCTTGCAAACCTAGGATACAATGAAAAAACTCTTGAGCAGACCGCTCCAAAGACTCTCTTGCAAAAATTTGCCAATGACGATTTGCGCTGGAAGGCTGCGCTTCAAAAAGTAAGTTGCAGTATACAAAACTGCAAAGTGGGCACAGAGCTTGCGATTGCATTCGATGCCATTCTCGCATCTAAATCTTTTAGAAAAGATATTGAATCTGCTTTGTTAGAGCAAGCGAGTGAGTCCCTCAGTGTTGACGAAATGCTTGGCGGAAGAATCATTCCGAATGAGCGCGCGCGCCTCCGTTTGTTTTCTGCTTTGCTCAATCAAATTGGAATACAAAATGAAACCCGCTGGAACTGCAATAAAACCTCAGGCAGCCTTCATTTTTCCTCGCGTTTAGAAGTAGCCATTGGCAAAGATATTTGGGCGAGCGACACCGCACTTTCAAGCGACTACACACAGAAATCTTCACAAATTTGCTTTTCAAGTTTAGCGAAATTAAATGAGATCTGTTCTGCCAAAAAGGGAGCTTCACTATGAGTCATCGAATTGTCTTAGCCAGCACCTCAGAAGAAGAAAATTTCATTTTGAAAAAGAAAATAGATCCCTTGGTGACTGAACTCGGTGAAATGCGATTTTTGAGCGTCCGGCCGCAGGGTTTGAGTACAGTATTGGATCCTAATTCGAGCTTAGTAATAATGAATGTGACCAATTATTCAAAAGAAATACGTGCCAGCGTGATGTCTCTGCGAGCCGCAGCTTATAACGGTCCGATTTTAGTGAGCGCAAAAATTGAGAGTTTAGAGTCCATCAAAGAACTTCAAAGTATGCAGAATATGGTTTTCTTAGAAAAGCCCTTTGTCATTCGTGATTTGCAGGGAATCATTCGCAAGTTTCTCAACGCCCGAAATGTTTATCAACGCATTCATCGCAGGTACGACACCGTGATGTCGGCGGACGTCGAATGGGGTGATCGCGGGCGCCCAAATGCTAATAGTATATTATTTAACCTATCAAAAGGCGGCGCCTATATAGAGTTAGTAGGAAGCGCTATGGTCAAACGAGGCGATCAATTGAAGGTTCATATTACTTTAGATGAAATTCAGAAGTCCTATGCGATGCCCGCAAAAGTTGTTTGGTGTTCAAACAAGGGAATGAATGGTGGTGGTTGTGGGGTGGGTGTTGAATTTGTAGGTAAATCAGGTTTGGTTGGCGGGCTTTAAGCGCTTTTCATAAGTTAAGGAATTTATGCCGACCAAAATTGTAGCAGAGAATCTCGACGAGAGAATCATCAAAATCACGTTGAGTGATCCCGAAACCGGAAATGCGCTTGGTATTGAAACGGCACGTGAGTTCGATTCTCATATCAAAAAGCTAAGTGCTCCCAAGTCAAAAAAAAACCTACTCTTGCTCACCGGAACGAGTCGCTTTTTTTGCACCGGCGGAAACCTAAAAAACTATCGAAATTTAAATAGCAAAGCTTCTGGAATAAAGCTGAATCGCGAGATCGCGAGCATTTTAAAACGCTTTCATGAACTAAAAATGGTCAAAGTTGCCATGCTCACCGGCGACTGTTTTGGTGGTGGTATTGAACTTTTATCATGTTGCGACTTCGCTTTTGCAACGCCAGAGGTTCTCTTTGGCTTTTGGCAATCGAAACAGGCTTTGCTTTGCGGCTGGGGAGGAACATCACGTCTTGCAGAACGCATATCTCTGAATCAACTGAAAAGATCTCTTTTGAGAAGCGAGGTTCTTTCTGCTTATGAGGCCGCTCGTCTCAACCTGATAGATCAGGTTTTATCTCGCACAGAAATCGAGACCTATGTTCTCAATTTCTCCAAGCAAATTTCACTTCATTCAAGGGCTCTCAATTCGAGCATACAAATCCTGAATGAAAAAAACGAGAGCTCGCAATTTGGCAAACTCTGGTGGAGCGAAGAACATCTAAAACGCCTAAGGTCACGTTAGGGCCCGCATAACAATTTATTTAGTCTCTTTTTTTTGCCCTTTAGCATTTAACGGCTCAGGTGCAATGCTTGCGGTTGGAGGAGCAACGCCGCCTCCATAATTTTCAATCGTGCGCCAAGCTCTTAAATAATTGTATGCTTGCATGACTTGAAAATCCTCGCTCAGTAGCTTTTCTCTTGGTGAAGCCGGCTTCTTTTTCGAAGTATCGCTCTTCCACCAGTAGTTCACATCTTCACCGGTTTTCTTATCTGTCGAACTTGATTTATTTGCATCGTTTTCTTTGGCCTGTTCTTGCTCTTTGGTACCGAGCAAATGATTTTGCATATCGGATTCACGTCGAACATCTCTCTTGATAATGGCCTTCTTATAATTTTCGGCATCGACATCATCAATGAATACATCTGGTTTAATCCCCTCGGCCTGAATGGAGCGACCACTTGGCGTATAATATCTAGCTACAGTAAGCTTCAGCGCCGATCCGTCTCCCAATTTTACAACCGACTGAACGGAACCTTTGCCAAAACTGGTTTGCCCCATGATCAGTGCACGCTTATTGTCTTGCAAAGCTCCAGCTAAAATTTCACTAGCACTAGCAGAATATTCATTGATCAAAACGATTAAAGGGAAATTGACAAAGCCGCCCTCTTTCTTGGCCATGACGACTTCTTTTTCACGCTGATTTCGACCGATTGTTGAAACGATAATCCCCTTATCTAAAAATAGATTACTGATGCGAATTGCTTGATCCAAAAGACCGCCGGGATTTCTGCGCAAGTCAATAATCAAACCCTTTACTCCAAGCTTGTTATTTTTAACATGTTCCTTTACGGCTTTCTCCATTTCGGCGCCGGAATTTTCAATAAAGCTTGTAAGTCGAATGTAGCCAAAGCCGTCGTTTAAGTCGGTGAATTTGACTGAGCGAATCTTGACGACTCCTCGTTGTACAACAAACTCCTTAGGCTTATCGAAGCCATCGCGAAATATTCCGAGGCGAACCTTGCTCCCACGTTTGCCGCGCATCTTTTGTGCCGCTTCTGCAAGACTCAAACCCTTTGTACTTTCACCATTGACCTCAACAATTTTATCGCCAGCTTGAATGCCAGCTTCCCATGCCGGAGTATCCTCGATCGGCGCAATCACCGTCAGCACATCATTTTGCACGGTGATCTCGATCCCGAGTCCGCCAAACTCGCCACTGGTTTCACTTTCAAATTCTTTGTAGAGATCTGGCGGTAAAAAATTTGTATGGGGATCTAATTCCTGCAACATTCCTTTTATGGCGCCATAGACCAGTTTCTTGGTGTCAACTTCTTCGACATAATACTGCTGTACAAAATTGAGCACCTTGGTAAAAATCTGAAGCTCTTGATAACGCTCGGCTGCGAAAGCGGAAATGCTATTTGCGCTAAAAAGTAAAAGCACGACTGTAAGAGCCAAAATGAAGAGAAAGCTGCAGATGAATTTCTTAAATTTGCTAGTCACGAAATCTCCTTTGAATTCTAGTCGCATATTTTACTTTTAATCTGGTCACTCTTTTGCATCCCGCAACGAAACCTTTACGTCTTGAGGTGAAATCCACTGCTTTGGATTTTCGGGTTCTGAAAAGTGCCTAATCTCAAAATAAATTCCAACATCATTTGCTTGAGATGTCGAGCCAGCACTCGCGATCCGCTGGGATTTTTTCACCACCTCATTTTGCGCGACCTTGACTTGACTTAGGTGAGAGTAAACCGAGTAGTAGTGATCTCCGTGATCAAGAATCAGCGTTTCCCCATAACCCTCGATTGAGCCCGAGAACGAAACTCTTCCGTCGAAGATAGCGGTTACCACTGCTGATTTTGCAGCGGAGTACAACCAACCCTTGTGACTGAATTCAATTGGATATTCTTCGTGTTTGCTCAGACCAAAGTCGTGAATGATCTGACCGAAAATGGGCGCAGGCAATTGTCCTTTGTTTTCATAAAAGGCCGACTTGAGCAAGTCTGATAGTGCCGAGTCGAAATTTGTGAGTTTTTTCTCCTCAGCTTTGGTTCGCAAAGTTTTAATTTTCTCAACATTTGCCAGTTTCTTACTTTCAATTTCGGACGCAATCTTCGACTTCTCGTTGTGTTCGGTCAAAAGAAGTGACTCTTGCTTTTTAATATCCCCTTCAATATGAATGAGCTTTTTTACTTGTAAATTGAGTTTGCTTTTTTTAGTGGTTAGCTCCGCGATGCTTTTCTCATAAGATTTGATCAATTCAAAATCACGCTCTGAAAGAATCTTTAGAAATTTGAGCGAACGATCTAAAGACAATGCTGTTTCTTGAGAAAAGAGGATCGCCAAATATGTCTCGCCGGACATTTTGTAGAGATTTTTTATACTGGTTTTAAGTGCTTTTTGCTCACCTTCTATTTTCTTTTCTAATTTGGCAATATCTTTAGCAATGAACTTAACATTGCCTTGAGTACGAAGTAGACGATCTGTCATTTCGCCTTTTTCCTGCGTGATTTTTCTCATTCGCCTTGAAATCTCGTAAAGCGAGCCCAAAATCTTACGCTTTTCTTGATCTTTCTCTGAGATTGAGTCGCGATTTTTTTGCACTTCAACCGCAACCTCTTTGGCCTCAGGCGCAGTTTCGACTCCTTGAAGTATCACGGTGGTTTCAAGGGCATATGAGTGCCTTGTAAAAACCAACAATGCGCTGAATGCAAAAAACCTTTGAATGATCTTCTTATTCACTCAAACTTTCCTTCTGCGGCCAACCAACCATTGTTCATTTTTCTTATTGTGAAATAAGCACTCAAAGCGCCCCAAAAGAGGCCTGCAACTAAAAGACCGAATATTGCTGCCGGCCGTAAAAATAAAATTTGTTCAGTCAGTCTGGCAAATGCGAGATTGTCTCGCAAAAAAGATTGCTCCCAAGTGAAAATACCGTAGTTCGTGATAAGCGCTATACACATTGCCAAGAATCCCATAAATGCCGCTTCAAAAATAAAGGGAAGTCGAATCATCTTTGCGGTAGCTCCGACCAGCTCTAGAATTTCAATCTCTTCTTTTCGACTCGCAATACTCACTCGAATCGAATTGCTAATAATGAGAAGACTGCCGGCCAATATGACTGAGATTAAGATCCAACCAGAATGCGAAATGGCCTCAGCCAGATGTGAAAAATTCTGGACCCAATTTTGCCCGTAAGAAACATCCTCAACCTCGGGCATGGCTTGGAGCTCAGTGGCAATTCGCTCAAGTCGAGATGTGCCGCTTTGGTCGCGCAAACCAGACTTGAGGCTAATGATCACACTTGCCGGAAATGGATTTGAAAACTCGGTATCATTCAAGAGCGACGGCGCATAGGTTGCCATTTGTTGCCTGAACAAGTTCTTTGCGGTGGATTTGTCTACAAATTCAATTTTTTCAGCATCTTTGAGCGCTGAAATATTCTTCTTGATAAGTTCAATCCGCTCATCCGTTACATTTTCTTTTAAATAAGCCGTAACACGAATCGAGTCGCCCCAGCTCGTAAGAACAGATTGAAGATTTAACATGAAGATTAAAATGAAGCTAATAACCGAGAAACTTGCAACCAAGACCAACAAGGTCGCAAATTGCATTCCCGTATGATGAATCCAAGCACGCTTCAAATTTGATATTTCTTCTCTCATTATTGGTTCTTTCTCAACAATCTGAAATGATTTTGCCTGCTTGAATTTGAACGACTCTGCGCGCTCGCTTTCGCACCAAATCGTGATCATGGCTCGCAACAAAAACTGTGGTCCCTTGAGAATTTACTTTTACGAGAAGATCCATAATCTCCTCACTCAACTCAGGATCTAAATTACCGGTTGGCTCATCCGCAATCAAAACCCCTGGTTGATGAATGATCGCCCGAGCTATCGCCACGCGCTGTTGTTCTCCGCCGGAGAGTTGCTCTGGAAAAGATTTGGCTTTGTATATGAGGCCCACTTGATCTAAGACTTCTTGCGTTCGTCTTTGAATATAACTCGCCTTTTCATTTTTAATTTGAAGTGGCAAAGCAACATTTTCAAAAATGCTGCGCTTTCGAAGGAGCCTGAAGTCCTGAAATACCACGCCAATTTTTCTTCTAAGAAAAGGAATTTCTCGTTGGTTGATCCGACTCAAATCATAACCCTCAACAAAGAGTTTTCCTGAGGTTGCCGCATCAAAGGCGCTAATCATTTTAAATAGTGTAGTCTTGCCAGAGCCACTCGGGCCGGTTAGAAAAAGAAATTCGCCCTTGTGAATTTCGAGATCTATATTTGAAAGTGCATGAACGCCACCAGAATAAGTCTTATAGACGTGCGAAAAATGTATCATTCCTATAGTGTAAGCTGTGACTTTAAATGAACCAATTAATAAATTAAACTGCCAGACACAAGTTGGTCTAGAACCTGTTGATGTTGTTCAATCAAGGCTAGACGAATTGCTCGTGGGTCTTGATAAGAACTGGGCTTAAGGACATCCCGATACGAAGTTTTAATATTTTTAATTACGGCACCATTTAAAAAAACTCGACTAACTAAATAAGGGTTTTCAGTGCCCCAATCCTCACTTTGAACGTGGTAATTGCTACCATCATACTCGATATCTGAATTAAAACCTTTTTGCATAGGACCTCGTTTCGCGACTCAAAACTTATCTGATGCTGTCTCGTTTTGACAACGATTTTATTCGGTAATTATTAAATTGAAGCTCAACATATGAGGTAACTTTAGGCCAATTTTGCGAAGGCCTTGTAAGGCCGATTTCTAATTCTGCCGAAGACGAGGTATGGCCACTAAGTCTTCAAATATTTTCTTCAGCTCAAATAGAATCTTCTGGCAAAAGGTCAAGGCTCTTGTTCATTTTGTTTTTTTCATGTTGATCCTAAGTCTGTTTTTCAATAATTGCTCAAACGGCAGCTCTTCAGATTCAAATTCGTCTTTTTCTGTTCCACCAGAACCTTACTGTCCTTATCTCCCATCAAAAACTTTTTCAGACGCAGTACTGGTTTCGGGTCGAGCCGTTTATGAGTTTCGTGTGAATGGCAATGGGCCGATTGCAAATGGAATCATAACATTGATGCCGGTGGTCGCTTCAGGCGCCCAAGCTTTCGATTTGAGTATTAACTCACATGATTTCTCGTGGCAAGCGGGCGTAAATTATACTGCAAGCGATGTCATTTCGAACTTGATGACGGCGGTGAACAATGATGCCGCCGCAGATATGATAGCAACCGCAAATGGCAGTGCACTCGTTTTGACTCCTAAAAATGAGGCGCAAACTTTCAATCTATCAACCTCAAGTAATCTAAAAAGAACGCGCGGTGATTTTCCTCAGGCAATTCGTTTTGCCGAAATAAGTATTAGCGATAGCAGTGGTCAAATCATTCAATGTGCCGAAAGCGATTCAATGGGTAATTTCAATTTCTCTTTGCCGAAATCCAATGCTCAGTATCTTGTTTCAATACATTCCCGTGCCAATAACCTAAATCTTCAAGCTTATGTTTTGCAGGATCCTGTTTCGAATCAAAGTTATGCCGTCAGCTCTTCAATTACTGCGGCTCACGATTTGAATAAAGTAAATTTGATTGCACCCGCGCAAGGAAGTCTTGAAGGCGGAGCTTTTAATATTTTAGATCAACTCGCGCGTGCCAATGTTTTTTTACGTAACTTTACTTCAAGTGCGCAAGGCTGTGGCTCTGCAACATTTCCGGACTGTACGCCATTTGTAGTTGGACCATTGGTTCAAGCATTTTGGAAAAAAGGATTTAATCCTGGCGCCTATGAAGGTCTCGATCCGAATTCAGGCATCAGTTACTATCTTCCTGGCAAGAGTCAGCTCTTCATTATGGGCGGCATCAATGGCGATGTGAACTATTCAGATACAGATCACTTTGATAACTCTGTTATTATTCACGAATACGGGCATTTCATGGAGGATCACTATGGCAAATCTGACTCCCCTGGCGGAAGTCATGATGGCTTTTCACAACTTGATCCTCGCTTGGCATGGAGTGAGGGCTGGGCCGACTTCTTTCAAGCGAGTGTTACTGGCAATCCGGTTTATCGAGATACTTACGGAAATGAAGATGGCACCGCCGGTGTATTTTTCAATGAAGATATCGAACATCTTACGGCAAACTCAGCCGATCAAGTTTCGCCAAACCCAAATGGGGAAGGTATCTATCACGAATTTTCAATAACACGTTTGTTGTGGGATGCAATTGATCCGCATCCTGTGAG
The DNA here is from genome assembly GCA_043739185.1 of Bdellovibrionales bacterium. Classification (GTDB taxonomy): domain Bacteria; phylum Bdellovibrionota; class Bdellovibrionia; order Bdellovibrionales; family JAMPXM01; genus JAYTQQ01. The sequence goes on along the minus strand of JAYUEN010000386.1, from coordinate 51,783 downwards.
CGGCGCTGGCTCACAGGCACCTGATGAAAATATACAGAGTCCCTTTGCAGAAATCTGGTCAGTATTCAACGGATCGAGCCAGGGCTTTCGGACAAATGATCAACACTTTCGAAATATGGGTTCTTTTCATCTAATGCAAAACGCCAAGTCTGGTCACTCCGATTGGAGTAGCCTTCGACAAATGGAACATCAAAGTGCTGATCGCAAAACCTATGGCGCCATTTTGAACACGAGTAATTGTTTTGTCAGCAGCATCGAATCAATTTCACCAGTGGCATCTCTTGACGGAGATTATTTTCGCAATGATCGCTTTTATTCTTATTATCATCCCGGAGGAAAATTAGACTTACAATTGAGTTATTCAACTCCCTCGGGGGCCTTAGCCGATCTTGATTTATTCGTGTATTCTGAAAGACACTATTTAGGCGACAACTCCTCACGTAGAGCGTCTAGCGAAAGTTCGCCGCCCCTCAATTGCACATCCACTACACAATGTTCAGAGCGTATCGTAGCCGATCTCAATGCTGGTTTTTATTTAATAAATGTTTCAGCGACCCCTTCCGCCTCCGGTTTGACAAATTTCAGTTTGAAACTGAACTCAAATCCTGGCTGCATCACGTACTGACGGAGACACGAATGAAATGGCATGAAAAATTAAAACTCATGAGTCTTCCCTTGAGCATTTTGCTCCTAAGCTATTTGGCATTTCTTGCGGTTAAAAATCAGTATCTCGAAGACACCGACAGCAAAAGCAGTCGCCATCCGACTAGCCTGGCTCCAGCCCGAATAGATGTAAATGTTCCTGCTGATGACAGCAAGCAGGAGCGCCTCAAAGCACCTCAAAAAAATAGCCTTTTGCATGAACTAAAAAAACCACATGGTGCTCTCAGTGTTGAGATTTCAAGTCGAACTGCGACCCCACTACAACTCGAAAAAGAATTCGAAATTGTGGGTACTGTGAAAATTGAGCGCCAGCTTGGCCCAGTTCAAATCACTTGGCATTACCCTAAAGATATTTTCCCGATTGCGCCCTTGTCATCACCAATCATATTGAACCTCGAGGCGGGCGATATTGAACAAGTTTATTTTAAATTTAGGGCAGAGACACTCGAAAATCGCCAGATTTATTTCGAAGCAAGTTATCTGCAAAATGAGATCAAAATGGGCCAGACGGCACAGTATAATACCGCTGACCAATTGAATTTAGAGCGACAGGCTCTTGAACAGAGAAAATTGGTTTTATTAAAAAATAAATCACGAGAAGAAACTCAAGAGGAATATAGATTATGGCAATAAAAGCACTTCGCGGCGTCATACTTATCTTTTTACTCGTATTAATTTTCCCCTATCTTGGCTATGCCGACGACAAAGCTATAAATGATGAGGCTCTGGCTAAAACCCAAGCCTTATTGCGTGACCCAAAACAGCGTGAAGAGGCAGGAAAGCAGTCGCCCAAAGCCGCGGCCACAATGAAATCAGCTGAGGAATTTGTTGGAGCAAAACATAAAGAAGAACTCTATGAACTCGTCTCTGAAGTGATGGCGACTATGACTCAAAAAACCAACGGCGACGCAAAACTGATGAATGCAGAAACTCAAAAAAAACCTGAAGACTTTATTAAAATGCTGACACCTGAAGAAATCGCTAAGATCGAGGCGCTTGCAAAAAAGATTGAGGCTGAAAGAGGCCCAAGCTCAAGCCTGCCTCCACCAAAATAGACTTCTTGTTTTTTAGACTAAGTTAATTTCAATGAGCGGATCAAATTGCTCTTGTAAAATTCCGTGAATGGCGTCGAGTGTTCCGGCTGAAGAGCTCGGGCAGGTGCCACAGGCCCCTTGATAGCGAATGTCCACACGATGATCTTTGTAGCCAATTACTTCAATGTCACCCCCGTCACCCTGTAAATAGGTGCGTACGGTGCGATCTAATATCTCTTCAATTTGCTGAACTTCGAGTGGCAACTTCGAGCGATCGACCTTTTTATTTTCTTCTTCAGTTAAAAATTCTGGATCATGAACCCCAATACGCGTTTGAATAATGGCGCCGACTTCGTCCTTTAGCTTTTCAATATCTACCTCTTCGGCGTGGGTTACAGTTAATACATTTTCAAAAAAGTGAAGCTGCCGAACTCCTTCAATATGAAATATTTCTTCTGCGAGCATGACTCCAAAGGCTTCACTTGGTTTGGTGAATGTTGCTTTGCCTACTGACTTGAGTGTTTTATTCACCACAAATTTAATGGCATTGGGATTTGGCGTAGGCAAAACTCTTACCAAAACTTCTTCTTTATCAATGGTGTCGGTCATTGTAATAAACCTTTCGCTTTCAATACAGCTTCAACAAAAAAATCTACTTCATCTTGAGTATTATAAATTGAAAATGAGGCCCGCGCAGTTGAGGTCAAACCCAGTTTGCGAAGCAGGGGCTGGGTACAATGATGACCCGTACGTATTGCAATACCTTCTTGATCAATAAGGCTACCTAAATCGGATGGGTGAATACCCTTGATGGTAAAACTAACTATCGGAGTCTTCTCAATTTCGGGCCCAAGTATGCGAAGGCCGGGTATCTTTTGAAATTCTTGAGTCGCATAATCTAACAATCGACTGGTTTCAATGCTTGCCGCTTGAATTTCTTTACGATCTAAATACTGAATAGCCTCGCCCAAGCCAATGGCATCTGCTATTGAGGGTGTTCCGGCTTCAAATTTTTGAGGTAAATCTGCGTAGGTCGTCTTTTCAAATCGAACTTCTGAAATCATACTGCCGCCACCTTGAAAAGGCGGCATTTCCTCTAAAAGTTTCTTTTTCCCATAGAGTACTCCGATGCCATAAGGACCAAACATTTTGTGTCCGGAAAAGGCAAGAAAGTCACAGTTTAAGACTTGAACATTTATATTGTGATGGCTGATAAGTTGAGCTGCATCAAGTAAAACCAAAGCACCAACTTCATGAGCCAGATCAATATATTTCTTGGTATCAATGATGCTGCCGAGGGTATTTGAACACATTGTAAGGGCCAGCACTTTTGTCTTTTTACTTAAAAGTTTTTTAAAACCTTCAAACTGAAGCTCTCCCTCTGAGTTGACTTCAATCACTTTAATAACTGCGCCCCTTTGTTCAGCAATTAGTTGCCAGGGCACAATATTTGAATGGTGCTCAAGTTCGGACAGAATGATTTCATCACCAGTCTTCAAACTTTGACCCCAACTCATCGCGACTAAATTAATGGCCTCAGTTGTCCCTCGGGTGAAAATAATTTCGGACGCATCTTGTGCCGCAATCAATTTTTGAGCCAGCTCTCGAGATCCCTCATAGTTGAGGGTTCCCTGTGAACCTAAAAAGTGCGAACTTCTGTGAATATTTGAAACTTCTTCGAGATAGTATTTTTGAATTCGATTGATCACACAATCCGGCTTCAAACTTGACGCCGCATTATCAAAATAGACTAAGCTTTTTCCGTGAACTTTTTGATTTAATATCGAAAAATCTTTGCGAATCTTGGCCAAATCAAAATTTAAGTTCTCTTGTGCTTTCATAAATCGCCCACTTGAAATCGGGCCAATTTCGAGGAAACAAACGGGCCAACTTTATTCGCCAAAACCGGATTCATATTTTCAAGCATTTCGAATGCATAGCTTTCAACCAAGAATTGAATGGCCTGATCCTTTGAAAGCGCTCTAGAACATAAGTAAAAAATTTGCTCTGGATCCAATTGGCCCGATGCTGATCCGTGAGTGGCCTTGACATCATCATTGAATATTTCGAGGCGCGGAAGAGAATTGATTTCAGCCTTCCTGCTAAGCAATAAATTCTTATTTAATTGCGCGGCGCTCGATTTTGAAGCCCCCGGCTCGATTCGAACTTTCGCATTAAATACCCCTTTAGAAAAATCGCTTAATATTCCCTTGAAGCATTGATGGCTAATGGTTTCTGGTGATTTGTGACTAATAATCCCCTCATGATCTATATGCTGCTTATCCTGGGCCAGATATACTCCATTAACAAAAGCTTCGGCGAGAGGTTCATTTAAATTTACAAAAGTCTCGGTACGGCTGAGGTCGCCGCCAAGATCGAGGTGAAGCGACTTCAACTGGCTGGAGCGTGATAGCTCAAATTTTTTGGTAAAAAAGTTTGAGTAGCCCGCTGCTGTTGCGTTCATAAAGATATGTTCAAACTGAGATGATACTTGCAGTTTCGCTTCTGTAAAATGACTCTCTACTTGATTCGGGTTAGATTTCAATCCGGCATGAATTTCTAGAACACTTGCTTCTGAAAATTCGTTCATTGTGAATCTGAGGCGTGAACTGTGAATTTGCGGTCGATTCAATTCTGAGGAATTCATGAAAAGGAATGCGACGGGCTTTTTAAGTTTGGTGTTTTTTTGAACCTCAAAAGTAAATAGGTCACTTAACAATAGCCTATTGATTCGCTCCAATTCGCTTGAAGACTCAACTTCACATTTTAAAGACTTTTGATTTTCTGCACCCGCATTTGATGACAAGCCTGATAGGCGTGAAAAACTATATTCTTGCGTCTTTTTTATTTTGGATAGTGCTGGACAAAAAACGCCATTCCAAAAAACATAACTCGAATCGAAGTCATCATTCAATAATGTCTGCCATTCACTTGGCAAAACCGGGGGAAGATTTTGTTCTGGCAGCCAAAAATCGAGTTGGGCAAGGCTTAAAATATTTGTATACTTCCAAGCTTCTTTTTTGGTACTTGGCCAAGTGCAATTTTGCATGAGCTCTGCCGCTTCAGAATCAAAAGATACCCCTGAGAAATGCGAATACCAAGGCTGTGAAAGGATTTTTGCAGCCGAGAGTGCTTTATCTAAATTTGAAAAACTTACTGAATCAGCCAATCGTAACCCTTTTCTTCAAGCTTATGCGCTAGATTCTTGTCTCCACTTTCAATGATTTTTCCCTCTGAAAGCACATGTACAAAATCGGGAACAATATAGTTTAAGAGGCGCTGATAGTGTGTAATTAAAATAATTGCATTGCTTTTACTTTTGAGCTTGTTGACGCCTTCGGCGACAACCTTTAGCGCATCAATATCGAGTCCTGAATCGGTTTCATCTAAAATCGCAAGCCGAGGTGAAAGTACGGCCATCTGTAGAATTTCATTGCGCTTCTTTTCTCCACCAGAAAAGCCAACATTGACGGCGCGGTCCAAAAATTTTTCGTCCATACCTATCGTTTTCATTTTTGATTTTACGAATTCTAAAAACTTCTCATTATTCATTTCAGGAGCGCCGTGGTGTTTGCAAATTGAATTAAAAGCCATTTGCAAAAATTTAAAATTACTAACACCTGGTACTTCAATCGGATATTGAAAGGCCATATAGACCCCTTCTCGCGCACGCATCTCTGGCGCAAGCTCAAGCAGATCCTTTAACTTGAAATTGATTTCGTACAATACCTTGCCTCCGGTTACTTCATAATCAGGATGCCCCGAAAGAACTTTCGAAAATGTACTCTTGCCTGAACCATTGGGTCCCATGATGGCATGAACTTCGCCAGCATTTATTTTAAGGTTCAGACCCTTGAGAACTGGCTTGTCGTTAATTTGAGCGTGCAAATCTTGAATCTCTAACATTTTTTATCCTTCACCTTTGTGCACTGAAGCGCCACATTTAACCTACGCTATTTTCTAGTTTCATTTCGATCAGCTTTACCGCTTCGACTGAAAATTCGAGAGGGAGCTGCTTAAAGACATCCTGACAAAACCCATTAACTAAGAGTGAAATCGATGCTTCACTATCGATTCCGCGGGATTTTAAATAAAAAATTTGATCTTCGCTGATACGTGAGGTGCTGGCTTCGTGCTCTAAAATCGCAGATTTATTTTTAACTTCAATATAGGGATAGGTGTTGGCAGAGCAATTGGCTCCCACCAACATCGAGTCACATTGAGAGTAATTTCTGGCACCCTCTGCACTGGCCATGATCTTAACCTGACCACGATAAGAATTACTGGAATGCCCGGTCGAAATGCCCTTTGAAATAATGGTACTCTTGGTGTTCTTCCCAATGTGAATCATTTTCGTTCCGGTATCGGCTTGCATATGGTCGTGAGTCAATGCGACCGAGTAAAACGCTCCTTGAGAGTGATCTCCTAGCAAGATACAGCTTGGATACTTCCAGGTAATGGCGGATCCGGTTTCAATTTGAGTCCAACTTATTTTTGAATTCTTGCCCTGGCACTTTCCGCGCTTGGTGACAAAATTATAAATGCCACCACGACCGTTTTGATCGCCAGTATACCAATTTTGCACGGTTGAATATTTGATTTCAGCATCATCATGGGCAATGAGTTCGACAACTGCAGCATGCAATTGATTTTCATCTCTTTGCGGAGCCGTGCAACCCTCGAGATAATTAACGAAGCTGCCACTCTCCGCAATAATGAGAGTTCTTTCAAACTGTCCGGTATCTTGAGCATTGATTCGAAAATAAGTTGATAAATCAATCGGACAACGAACACCTTTTGGTATATAGACAAAAGATCCGTCTGTAAAAACGGCAGCATTCAAAGCAGCATAAAAATTATCTGCAAACGGAACGACACTACCTAAATATTTTTTAATGATTTCGGGATGAGTATGCATTGCCTCTGAAATTGAGCAAAATATGACGCCCACTTTTTTGAGATCTTCTTGATGGGTTGTCCCCACTGAAACTGAGTCAAAAACCGCATCTACGGCAACGCCACTAATTCTTTTTTGCTCTGAAAGCGGAATACCAAGACGCTCAAAAGTTTTGACCAACTCAGGATCAAGCTCATCAAGTGACTTTGGGCCTTCTCCGGTTTTCTTTTTTGGCGCTGAAAAATAAATGATATCATTGAAATCAATTTTTGGATAGTGCACATTCGCCCAAGTAGGTTCTTGCATGCTTTGCCAATGCTTGTAGGCCTTGAGGCGATACTCAAGCATCCAAACTGGTTCATTTTTTTTGGCAGAAATTGTACGCACTATATCTTCATTTAATCCGCGTGGCACTTCGTCCGCTTCAATATCGGTTACAAAACCGTATTTATATTCTGGAGCAAGATCGACCGCTTTTGAAGATTTAGTGTCCATAAGGTCTCACCTCTGCAAAGCTTTCGCTTTTGATCGCCTTCGGATCGAGTAATTCCGCGAGATTAATCGAGGCATAAAAATCATTAAGCTTTCGGTTGAGATTGGCCATTGGGGACATGATTGAACATTGCTCTAAAATCTCACAGGCATCATGAACATTATTTCCTTTATGTAAGCATTTGGCCAAGTGAAGTGGCCCCAAAATAAAACTCATCAAATCGCCGAGCGATAATTTACTTAAATCTTTTACGATTTGATAACCACCATTTACTCCTTGCTCTGATTTTAAGATTCCTTTTTGTGCGAGTATTTGCATCACTCTTGCGGTGGCATCGAAGGGCATATTAAAATGTTGGCTAATCTCTTTTGCTGTAGACAATTCGCCTGGAGCCCGTGTCTTCATATGCTTGAGCGCGATCAAGGCATATTCTAATTTTCGGTTGATCTTATTCATAATTTTTTACTTTTCTTCCCTCTTATTCAAATTCGCTTCGATTCGCTATCGAATGGGATTTTTTAGTTGGGTTTTCAAGTTTTGTTCGCTATCTTGCTGGCGGCCTTTAAGTATTTTCACGGGCTTAAAGGCTTTGCCAGCGCCAATGAAAGTTAATTGAAAAGCTTGATATGGTCAACAGAAATAGGTCTTTTTTTGGCGTATATTGTTGTTTTTGTCCGTGAATGAGTCCTAACTTTAGTGAATACAATCGGATGGTTAAATAGTGGCCGCAACGCTTAAGAGTTTCTCGCTGGTTATGCTTTTGGTTATAATCAGTGTTTTTGTAGCTTGGTTTTATTTGAGTAATAAGGGCCTCAGTCGGCCCCATATTGCCTTTCAAGATGGATTTTTTGGAGCAAAGGAATCCCAACTACTGATTGCCCTTCGCGGGGAAAGCTTTGAGTTTCCTGAAGACTCCCTTCCCGCATTTGAAGCTGCCGCAGCCTTAGACCCTCAAGTTATTTTGTGGGCCGATGTCATGCTTTCAAAGGACGGAGTTCCCGTCGTCACTCGACATCAAGATTTAGCAATTTACGGAGTCGAAAATTCATTTGTACCTCTTCTCAATTTCGAACAGATTCAAAAAGTCGACTCTGGCTATAGTTATCAAAATCAAAAGCAAGAGCACCCCTTTAGAGGAAAAGCTCTTCATATTCTTGAGCTCAGTCAATTGCTTAAGAAGTTCCCAAAGCATCGATTCATAATTAATTTGGCCGATGACTCAACCGGGATGGAACAGCAATTGGTTAAGGCTCTCGAATACAATGATCAAACAAAACGCTTTATCATCACAAGCGAACGCGACAAGGTTTTAAAAGAAACTCGAAAGCTGGCCCCAATGCTCCTTTATGGCGCCAGCACTCCCCAACTTACACAACTGATGATCTTGGCAAATGTTTTTTTAGCAAGTATTGCCCCTCTTGATTCGGATCTTCTCATCGTCGAAAATACTTCTGAACGAGTGCGAAACTCACTGCGCATACATATAAATGAACAGATGATTCAAGAGGCACATCGGCGTTCGCTCAAAGTTTTTGCTGGCAACGCACAAAACGCATCTGATGCCGCAGATCTGATTAAACTCGGAGCGGATGGCATTATCACGAATCACCCCACGGCCCTTAAAGATTTTTTTGAAAAGCACGACTTCGGTCGGTAAATCCATAAAAAGTCATCGAGTTTTTTCAATGCTCAATTGCGAGCTGCGATAGAAAGAAAATTTATTCTTTTACAGAGCCTGACGAAGGCTTTAATCTGTTTGGACTATGATAAATCAATTGTTTCATTTTCTGTTTCTTTGTAGTCCGCAAGCACTCGCAGCGAGTAGCGCTCACATTGGCGTAAAAGCCGGAGTGCTAGATGCCGTTTTAGCGGCAAGCCTTCCCGTGCAGTTTTTGCTACTTCTATTATTGGCTGCTTCGGTCATGTCTTGGGCAATTATTTATGCAAAGCTCAGACAGTTTCAAAGTATGCAGATTGCAAATCAAAACTTTAGTGATTTTTTTTGGAAGGCGAAAGCTTTAGAAAATGTTCACAATAAAATTGACGAATATGCTTCGGGAAATTTAAGCAAAGTTTTTGTAGCGGGATATAACGAGCTACAAAGGATCGCCGATTCAAATTTGGCAAAACAATCCGACTCTGAAAATCTGAAGTTATCTGGACTCGATAATTTAGAGCGTGCCATTCAAAAATCTATAGGCACTGAAGTTTCTCATGCTGAATCCAAACTTAACTTCTTGGCAACCACAGGAAGCACGGCACCTTTTGTGGGCCTCCTCGGAACCGTTATCGGAATTATGTCCTCCTTTTCAAATATCGCGAGCAGTGGCTCGGCAAGCCTCGCCGTAGTCGCGCCCGGAATTGCAGAAGCCCTGTTCTCAACAGCTGTCGGACTCTTTGCAGCGATTCCTGCCGTGGTGGCTTATAATTATTTTATAGGTCGTATTCGCAAAATTGAAATTGACCTCAATAATTTTGGCTCTGATTTTCTAAATGTCACCAAACGCAATTTTTTCGGAGACAAATAGTGGGAATGTCCGGCTCTTCAACTAAAAGTCGAATGGCCATGAGTGAAATTAATATTACTCCTATGGTCGATGTGATGCTGGTCCTATTGATCATTTTTATGGTCACCACGCCGATGATGCAACAAGGAATCGACATCGATTTACCTGAAGTCTCAAGCTCGGGAACGCCCACCACCGATGAACCTTTTGTCCTTGAAATTCGCAAAAATAAAAAACTTTATGTGGGCGATACAGAACTTCATTTGCCCGCGCTTTCTGAAAAGCTGACCGCAATTTTTTCAACTCGCAAAAACAAACAAATTTATTTACAGGCCGATCGCAACGTAGACTACGGCTTGGTCGCCGAAGCAATGGGTGAGATCCGTGCGGCGGGGATTTCAGAAATTAGCTTAGTAACTTTGCCAAAAATAAACTAGACCGCCATTACCAATGAGATGATTTTTTAATGAGTTTTTCTGTTCTGATTCAACCTCAAGACGATTTTTCTAAATCCATTCGATGGTCCCTCCTCGGACATATCATCGTTGGCGCCTTGTTGGTATTTCGCGCCGTCTTTTTTCCCTCTGAGGTGATTCATGTTCAACATGCCATTCGCGTCGATATGGTGGGCTTACCGGCCAAGTCTCAGACGCTGCCAAATGTTCCGAAACCCGTCGCGACCCCAGCAGATTTGAAATTGCCCCCACCCGCTCCCATCCCAATCGCCATGCCAAAGAAGTTACCTGATGTGAGCAAAATGGACCCGAAAAAAATTGATCTTCGTAAGGCAAAAAGCGCAGAAGAAGATGCCATCAAGCGTCTCGAGGCCTTTAAGAAACTTGCAGAAATGTCGAAAGCAAGAGCGCAAGCTCATGCAACTCCAGCCGCTCCCATTCGAGGCGCGGTTCTGGCCGCGGGCTCCTCAATCACCGGACTCAATAAAATAGATTATGACTCATACCTTGATCGGCTCGATGAAAAAGTAAAGTCCAATTGGAATCTTCCCAGCCTGCTTAAAAATCAAAATCTAACTGCTAGCGTAATGGTCTATATAGATTCGTCTGGTAATATTGTTAAAAAGCAGATCAAAAAGTCCTCAGGAAATTCAGTTTTTGATGAAAAGTGTTTGGAGTCGATTGAGCGCTCGGGACCCTTTGAAAGTCCGCCGTCTAAACTAACAAATATTTTAGCTGTTGACGGAATTGAGTTTGGGTTTCCCGAATAACTGAGCGTGATATTTAAGGAGAACTTAAGATGAACAGTTTGATCCCTAGGTTATTGCAAAATTTCGCCAAAGGCTTACTTCTTAGCTTTGCGACCGTCGCTTTCATTTTTTCGAGTGCCTGGGCTGAAAGCCCCATTCATTTGAATGTGGGTGATGCGAAATTCAAAAAAAGCATCATGGCTTTGCCAGCTTTTCAATATCTGGGTACTCCGGGTATCAGCAAAAACTATGTGGCGGTCGGAAAAGAAATTTTTGATACAATTCAATTTGATTTGAGTGTTAGTTCCTATTTCGACTTTCTGAAGCGCGAAGCTTTTGTTGAAGATGTTTCAAAAGTTAGTTTGCGCCCAGTCTCCGAAGAGTCGTCAGGATTCAATTTTTCTAGTTGGAAGCAAATCGGAGCCGACTTTCTCATTCGCGCTGGATATAAAATTGTCGACGATGAAGTAACTCTTGAAACTTATTTGTATTATGTTCCCCAACAAAAAAAGGTTCTTGCTAAAACCTATCAAGGCCGCAGCAAAGATGCCCGCATCATCGCTCATACTTTTTCGAATGACATTGTCAAAGAGTTGACCGGAATTAAGGGGTTTTTTCTCTCTAAAATAGTGACCGCGCGAAGCACAGAGCCGCAGCAGCGTGAAATCTTTGTAATGGATTGGGATGGCGTCAACACAAAAGCCATCACGCATCACCATTCCATTGCCAATTCACCGGCCTGGTCGGCAGACGGCAAAAGTATTGGTTATCGAAACTTCACCTATCATACAAGTGAGCGCACCAGAAATGCGGATTTATTTTTTTACAATACCGAAACTCAAGAGAGAAAGCTTATTTCAGCTCGGCCCGGCATCAATTCTGGAGTGAGTTTTTTCCCGGATGGAAAACATATAGTTTTGACTATGACTCGCGGAGAGAGTCCGAATATTTATCGCATGACCATGGACGGGCGTTCGTTTGACGCCTTGACTGCCAGTGCAAAGGAAGTATTGAATGTTGAGCCGAGCGTAAGTCCCGACGGAAAAAAGATTGCTTTCTCTTCGGATCGACATGGGCGACCTATGGTCTACGTAATGAATGCAGACGGCGCCAATGTCAAACGTCTGACTGTGGCTGGTGAATTCAATTCGTGTCCGAAATGGTCTCCAGATGGTAAAAAAATTGTTTTTGCAGGTAGCGACAAGGGACATTTTGATCTTTTTGTAATGGATGCAGATGGGGAAAATATGATTCGCCTCACTTCAGCAAAAAAGACCACAAACGGCAAAATGGCGGACAATGAGGATCCGAGCTTTTCTCCTGACGGTCGCCATATTTTATTTTCAAGCAATCGTGATGGGCATCACCAACTCTATATTGTAGATGTCGATGGCGAAAACGAAAGAAGAATCACTTTCGATAAAAATGACTACTTTAAGCCTGTCTGGTCCCCATACCTTGAGTAAACTTGCTAGTCTTGCGAGTTACTCAAAAGATGAACGGACTCAAGCTTGTGAATTTTCACCTGCGCTCGCGCGCTATCTCACTCTCCTGACGCGACCCCGCACCGAACTCGATGCCCAAGCGCTCTTGCGATTATCAAGGCATGAGGCCTGGTGCGAGGCTGTTCTTGCGACCTTTTTTCACAATGCTTCTCCTGAAGAAATCTGCTTTGAATGGTCGCTCGCGGCAGAAGCTCTTATCTCCAAAGCCTGGGAAATGGCTGGCGGCGGACCAGAAGATTTCATAATTTTGGCCCTAGGAAAATTGGGCTCCCGAGAACTGAATTTGAGCTCAGATGTTGATTTGGTTTTTGTAAGACGAGACCATAAGACAATCGATTTGAAAATTCTCAAAAGCTTTACCACCAATCTTTCAACGTTGAGTGAATTTGCTTATTGTCTGAGAGTTGACCTCAATTTGAGGCCCGGTGGCGGAGCAGGCTCGCCGCTTACTTCTCAAACAGAATTTGAGTACCACTATGGTTACCACGGCGAAATGTGGGAGCGACTTTCTTATGTCAGAGCGCGCTTTATTTACGGTGATCCTAAGTTAGCTGAAGAGGTATTGAAGTTCGCGAATCACTTTTCTTACCGTAAACATATTGATTTGACACTCGTAGATGACTTAGCCCAGCTCAGAAGTAAAATTCATCATGAAATGAGCTTGAAGGATCCACGAGTATTCAACCTTAAGCTCAGTCCGGGTGGCATTCGCGATCTCGAGCTCTTTGTGCATTCACTGCAACTCATTCATGGCGGGAAAAACAAAGCCCTGCAAACTCAATCAACATCTGCAGCCATTTGTGGTCTCAAAGAGCACTCATTTATTTCCCTGAGCGACGCCCAATTTCTTCACGAATCTTATTGGCAACTTAGAGATGTTGAAAATCATCTTCAAGCGAAAGAGGATCAACAAACCTATTCTATTGAACGCGCGCAAAGCCATTATCACCAGTTTCAAGTGTCAAAATTATTGCAACTCGCCAGTCAAATTCACCTCTTTGTTTCGAATCTTTTGCAAGTGGACTTAAAAAATACCATGCCAACGGAGCTAGTTCAGCAACAAGAATGGTTAGCAAAAAAAGGCTTTTCCGAAGCTTGCATCAAAGATATTTGGCCCGAATTGATCGCCGCAAAAGCCCAGTCTCTTAAATCTGAACGTGATGAACGTTCGCGCCTGCACTTTTTAGAGAGCTTCGTCGAACATATTGCCAGAATCGATCGAAACAAAAATTTGGCTCTAGCACTCCTATATGATTTTATCAAAGCCACCCGAGCAAAAGCGAGTCTTTATAGTTTACTCAATCGCGAAGAAAAATTAACCGAAGCTTTGGCTTGGCTGTTTTCATGCTCTCCATATTTAGCAAATATTTTTGTTCTACGGCCTGAACTCATCGACAGCTTGTTTTTCAATGCTCAAGCAGATCTTCCCGAAGCAGAAGATGAGTTTCTTGAAATGCTAATTGAAAGAAGACTGATTGTTGAAGTTTTATCTGCGCAAAAATTCTTAAAAGATAAAGATCTTCATAATTTGTCCCGAGACCTGAGCTTCAGTGCCGACGAAATATGTAAATCTATACTTAAGAAAATCGCCGACGATTTAAAATGCGAACCAGTCAATATTCTTTGTCTCGGTAAGTGGGGAGGGAGAGAGCTCGGATTTCGTTCAGACCTTGATTTTATTTTTTTAACCGAAAATGATCCCAGCCCATTGCAACACAAATTAAGTCGCAAATTTATTTCATGGTTAAATCAGCATAACCGAGGTGGCGTTATTTACAATATTGATACCCGCCTGCGGCCGAGCGGTCACGCGGGCCCACTACTCGTCTCTAAGAGTCAGCTCGAAAGCTTCTTGCAAAAGAATGCCGAACCCTGGGAGCGCCAAGCTTATTTGAGAGCTCGACCACTTTTGCCGACAGCCTTTAGCGCTTCTCAAATCGCTGGCGAACATATTTTTACTAGTGATGACGATCAGCGCTTGCGAGAAATCCGCGCCAAACTCTTAACGAAAGACGAAAGCCTATTTGATCTCAAGTTTCAATTTGGAGGTCTAGTCGATATTGAGTTTGCCTGTCAGACTGCTTTACTTAAGCGCTCTCAGTTCTCTCTTGATTCGTCGACTCAGGGCATGATTCAATATCTTATGGAGCAAGACCCAAACTGGAAAGTTTTGGGTCCAAGTTTACTTAAAAATTACAATGATTTGAGAACGGTCGAGCAAATGCATCAACTCACAAGTGCGCAGTCACAAACCAAACTAAGAAAAAACTCAGAAAATATTCTTTCTTTGGCAGTTAATATGGGCATGAGTACAGAATTTTTAGATTCTCATTTGACGAAACTTTTTTTACAGAACTCTCAAATACTTGGCGATATACGAGGTGAGAAATGACAAATGTAAAATGCTTAAATTGGCTTTTTAGTTTCTTGTTTGTCTGCGCTTTTCAATTTGCCAATTCAAATTCCTTTGCACAAAACCCAGCCCTAAATGTTGAGCCTCAAAATCCGCCAGGATACGATCCGGGCGCTTTATCGCCACCAACCAAGCCAGGTGGCCAACCCGTGAAAGCAAATCAGGCACCGCCAGTAAACGTAGCGCCGCCACCAAATGCACCTCCGCAAAATTTGATTGCACCGCCGAGCTCAGGAGTTTCGCAAGACATTGCTCCGCCGCCGCCAAATGCCCCACAAGAAAAGCCCCCAAGCAACAACGGAAACTTTCAAAACCCAAGTGATATTTCAAAAGCTTCAACTATCGCGCCCCCTGGTGGTGACCCAAATGTGGGAGCTCCACAGGCGCCTAGCTATCCACCGCCATCAATGGCCCCGACCTCTTCCTCGCCAAAAAATAAAATAATCGATGTGGGAGAGAGAATTGCAGACAAAAAACTATTTGCGACAGTGGTCACCTCAATGGGCGCTTTCAAAATGAAACTTTATCCGCAATATGCTCCGAGGACCGTTAGAAATTTTACGGATCTTGCTACCGGGCAAAAGGAGTTTGTTGAAGTTGCCACTTCAAAAAAATCGACTCGCCCATTTTTTAACGGGCAAATTATATTCAAAGTGGTGCGCGATTTTGTAGTCCAAATGGGCTGTCCATTCGGCGATGGTCGCGGTGGGCCAGGCTATGAAATTCAAGACGAGTTTACGCCCTATTTGCATCATGATAAAGCCGGGATGGTTTCAATGGCCAATCATGGCCCAAACACTGCGGGCTCACAATTTTTTATTACCCTCGGCCCTCAACCCAGCTTCGACGATAAATATTCTGTATTTGGTGAAGTGATCAGCGGAATGGATGTCGTACAAAAAATTTCAAGGGTAAAAACCGGACCCACCAGTCGACCGCTAAAAAGAATTGTCATTCAGAAAGTTGAAATCGAAGGCCTCTAGAAGTATCACTTTGAATCGCTGACAATCAATATTTCAATGCGGCGATTTTTGGCTCGATTCTCTTCAGTATCATTAGGCGCGACCGGTTTTTGATCCGCGTATGCGACCGCTGTCATGGTGCTTGGGTCAATTTGGTCTCGGGCAGCGAGGTATCTCAATACCTTTGTAGCCCGGATGGCTGAGAGCTCCCAGTTACTGGGAAATTTTGCGGTATGAACGGGTTCATTGTCGGTATGCCCCTCAATGATCAATCGGCGCTTTGAATCCTTAAGCAAAAGTCCAATTTTATCTAGTGCCGCTGCCGAGGAAACTTTTAATTCCGCTGAACCACTGGGAAATAGAGAGGACGCCGCAAGCTGAATGCGCGCGCCAATGGTATCGTGATGAATTTCTTGAATCGCATCTTGATATTCACCTTTATCCATTGATTTTTGCAATACTCTTTGAACGTAGTCCTGTACCTCTTGCGGCCCGGCCGTCATAGGGGGAAAAGATTTTATCGGCGGATCTACCAAACTTCGATTCTCAGCTTCGGTATTGAATTCGCCTTGGCTTTCACCTAAGCCTGCTCCACTAAAATATTTACGAATCGACTTTTCGAACTCTTCTTGTTTCTTGAGGTCATGTTGCGATGTCGCATAAAGAACCGTAAAAAACGCAAATAAAAGCGTTATAAAGTCGGCATAAGATACCAGCCAACGCTCGTGATTTTCATGTTCTTCTTGTCGTTTTCGTCTTGCCATGAATTATTGTTCTTTAGGTTGCGGCCTATTTTGGTGAAGATAGGCTCTTAATTTCTGCTCAATTATGAACGGATTCATTCCGGCCATAATTCCGATTGCCCCTTCTAGAATCATATTTTTAATTTCAATTTCGAGTTTAATTTTTCTCTTAATCTTATTCGCTAGCGGAATAAACAAAATATTTGCCGAACCCACGCCGTACACAGTCGCAACGAACGCGACGGCAATACCTTGTCCTAATTTTGCAGTATCTGCCAAATTTTCCATGACATGAATCAGTCCTAATACGGCTCCTATGATTCCGATGGTGGGAGAAAAGCCTCCAGCATCCATCCAAATTTTTGCGCCTGCATGTTGGTTTTCTTCCTCAATGAAAAGTTCGTTTTCAAAAATTTCTCGAAGCGTTTTAGGATCGACACCATCGATCACAAAACGAAACACATTTTGCATAAAAGGATTACTCATATCAGCAAGTTTTTTTTCAAGCGCTAAAATCGACTCTTTTCTCGCAACTTGGGCGGCCTCAATGAGCTGAGTTACTATTTTTTCTGAGTTTTGCTCATTCGAATCGAAAAATCCCAATCGTAAGAGTTTCAACCCCATTTTTAAATCTTCGGCGGTTGTCGAAATGCAGACCGCACCTAGTGTTCCGCCAAATACGATTAAGAATGCGGTGGACTGAATGAGTGAGTTAATATGCCCACCCTCAAGAAGCTGACCACCCAATATCCCACCAATTGCGAGCACCAAACCGACGACTGTAATGAGATCCATTCAATTACCCTTTTACTTTTGCAAATCTTGCTGTTTACCTAAAAGTTGAGAACTTAATGCGTCAACATTTGTTTGAGAATTCAAGTAGCTTTTTCTAAAGGAAACGATGCTTGAAACAATTTCTTCGGGAGTATTCAGCACTAATATCGTCTCTCCATCCAAGAAGTTTACGACCGTATCGGGCGTGGCTTCAACGGCACGAATCATATCAGGGTTGACGAAGATAGACGTTCCATTTAGTTTTTTAAGCTCTATCATGAAAATAGTTTCGCATACTGCACGTAAAATGAGAAGATATCCGAGTTAGGATCATTTTTTACTGGACGTTTTAAGGTTTAAAGAAAGTTGGAGTGGCCGTGATTTCTCAGCTTATGGAGTATTACAAGGGACTCGACCAGAGTCTGTTTGCTCGCATGAATCAAGATTGGACATTTCCTTTCGGAGATTTTTATTTTCCCGGAGTAACTGACTTTCATCAGTCGCCGACTTTTTTGTACGGTATCCTTCCACTATTGGTTCTTTTTCTGCTCGTAAAATATCGAAAAAAAGGTGTGAAATATATGATCACACTTGCTATCGCTCTGATTCTAACCGATATGGTTTCATTTCGAGTTATCAAGCATTTTGTGCAGAGACCTCGGCCTACACATTCGGGAATTCACGTTGTCTTGAGAGTTGAAGACTCTGGTGGCACCTCGTTTCCCTCAAGTCATGCCGCTAATATATTTGCAGCCGCAACTGTAACGAGTTATTTTTTTCCGCCAATGTCGGGATTGGTTTATATCTACGCCGCGTCTGTTGCCTACAGCAGAGTTTATGTTGGCGTTCACTATCCAAGTGATATTGTTGGCGGCGCAATTTTGGGCTTTACGATCTCGTATTTAATTCTATTATTTGTTAAGGCTTTCTTTATGCCACATCCGCAAAAAGAAAAGCCCTTCAAATACAAATAGGCAGCCACCGTTCACCTCGCGCTTAAATCTATTGTGCTCTAACTTAAAATGAGGCTCAATAATTGTGAAGTGCGATCTCAATTTACTAGACGTTATAGTTTGCAAATAAAGTTCAGGTCGTTTGTCTCATCACAAGCTCGGAGGGAATTTTAAGATGCGTGTTTTAGTAACCGGTGCCTCGGGATTTGTTGGTGGATGGCTCGCTCAAACCTTAGTCGATCATGGTCATCAAGTAAGAGTTTTTGTGCGCGATCCAAAGGATGTTGAAGACCTGCGCTCTTTAAAAGTCGAAGTGGCCACCGGTGATATTACCGATATTGAAAACGTAACCACAGCGGCTAAAAATATCGACTCGGTTTTTCACCTCGCCGGAGTCGTAGCTTATGCGCGATCAGAACGTGAGCATATGGAAAACGTAAATGTCCGAGGGACCGCAAATATCCTAAGTGCCTGTAAAGCAAATCGCGTTCGGCGTCTGGTGCATTTCAGTTCAGTGGTAACTATCGGTGCGAGTTTGAGCCCACATACGGTATTGAATGAAACCTCAAAATATAATTTATCCCATTTAAATTTGGGATATTTCGAGACCAAAAAGAAAGCCGAAGAACTTGTATTAGATGCCGTTCGCAGAGGAGATGTTGACGCTGTTTGCTTGAATCCTTCAACTATTTATGGCCCTGGTGATGAAAAGAAACCTTCTCGTGGAATGCAAAAACGAGTCGCGCGTGGCAAGCTTCCTTTTTATACCTCAGGCGGAGTGAATGTCGTTTCAATTGAAGATGTTATGCATTGTGCAATTAAGGCCTGGGAAATGGGTAGAAGTGGCGAACGCTATATTATCGCCGGAGAAAATCTGACTATTAAAAAACTATTTGAGAATATTGCTGAAATTGCGGAAGTAAAGCCTCCTAAAATTTATCTACCCAACTTTTTCGTGAAAACCCTGGGCCGTATCGGTGAGTTACAGGCGAGTCGCGGCGCAAAGGCTTTTATGAATTATGAAAATGCTGTGGTTGCAACCATGTATCATTGGTTTGATTCAAGTAAAGCCCAGCAAGCTTTTCAATTTAAACCAAAGCCCGCATCTTACTCATTGAGACAAAGCATTGAGTGGAGTCGAAGAAATAGCCCTAGCACTTAGGTCCCATCTGACTCGATTTTTCAATCAATTGAATTTGTATTGATCGCTCTTGGTGCCAAGA
Organism: Bdellovibrionales bacterium; assembly: GCA_043739185.1. Taxonomy (GTDB): domain Bacteria; phylum Bdellovibrionota; class Bdellovibrionia; order Bdellovibrionales; family JAMPXM01; genus JAYTQQ01. Next base: position 32,412 of record JAYUEN010000386.1, on the reverse strand, counting down.
CCTTGCGAGAAGAAAAGATCAATAGTAACAGCGTGATCAAATAAGGTGAAATTTGCACCAAAGAATTCGGAATTTGATACTCACCTATGGTTTTTCCTTGCAGTTGAATTTGAATTGCATCGGTCAACGCAAAAAACAAACACGCAAGTAGCGTAGGGAATGGTCGCCAACCACCAAGTATTAAAGCCGCCAATGCAATGAAACCTCGACCCGCTGCCATTTCTCGAACATAGGCGCTGCCTTGGCAAAGACTCAAATAGATGCCGCCACAGCCAGCAATAAGGCTTCCTTCGACAACGGCTCGTATGCGAAGTTTACGAGACGATACGCCTTGAGTTTCAAGTGCGAGGGGATTTTCTCCGCATGCTGTCACTCGCAAACCATGTCTGGTTTTGCGAAATAAATATTCTAAAGACAGCATAATCAAAATACTAAATCCAAAAAACAAAAGCGGCTGAGTGAATCTCAATTGCAGGGACAGTGCGGGAGTTGATCCCGTGATCCCAAAGAGACTTTTATTCATCACCGGAATACTTCCGACCGCCAACAAATTAAAAGCGGTACCAATGACCACTTGATCACCCCGCCCATAAACACAAACAATTGCAAAAATAAATCCGATCAATCCGGCAGCCAAAAGGCCGAAAAGTATACCCATCCAAAGGCTTGCAAAAATACTGGTTGCAGCAGCAGCGGCAAAGGCTGAAAAAAGCAAATAGGCCTCAAGGGCAATATTTGCTACGCCACTGCGCTCACTCATCAAACCGCCATAAGCCGCAAAAATCAAAGGCACGGATAGTCTCACACTACTCAATAGTAAATCTTGAAAGCTATGAAGCTCCATCACGTCCTCACTTTTCGCATTGAATTGTAAAGTCGATCGAGCCCCGGTTTGCTCGCAACTACAATCACGATACAGGCTTGAATCACTTGAGCCAAATCGCGTGTGATAAACTGCGTGTCCAAATCAAGATCGAGTGAACCCTTTGCAAGTGCTCCAAATAAAATTGCGGACCAAACCACGCCGGCGGCGCGATTCTGCCCCAGGAGTGCCACTGCAATTCCGATAAATCCTGCCCCGTTGGCAAATCCCTCCCGGGCCTTGTGTGAATAACCCATGATCGTCCCGCAACTTGCAAGACCGGCCAATCCGCCTGAAATAAAAAGTGCCAATATGACCTGACGATCAATGCGAATTCCCGAGCGCAGAGCCAACTCTGGAGCAGCTCCTGACATTCGCTGAAAAAATCCAAATAGAGTTTTTTTAAAAACCACTGAAAAAACCAAAGCCGCAAGGAGGGCTACAAAAATCATATGATTCAACGGGCTGTTGGGGTCAAAAAATTTCAATTGACCGAGAAAATAGTTGGCGCCAATTTCAAAAGTTTCAGGATTTTGCGAATGTGGATTACGAAAGACATTCAAAATAAAAAAACTACTCAGACCATAAGCTACAAAATTAAGTAAGATTGTGACCAAAACTTCATGGGCTCCGCGCTTCACTTTCACCCAGCCGGCAATTCCGCCCCACAGGCCACCAGCCATAAATGCTACCAAGAAAGACATGGGTATGGCGATGGGCGCAGGCAAATTGGGAAATAAAATTCCCAAAGTTACCACAGCACTACCTCCCATGAGCATTTGTCCTTCGGCACCAACATTGAAAAGCCCTGCGCGAAATGCCCAAGCCACACTCAAGCCAGTTAAAATAAATGGTGTTGCGTAGAAAAGAGAATAGGCAATTTCTCTTGCCCCCCCCAAAGAACCTAAAAACAAAATATTTAAAACTTTGATAGGACTTTCACCCACAGCACCAACCAAAACAAGTGAGAGTGAAACTCCTAATGCAAGCGCTAGCAAATACCCGAAGCTTGAAATTCCGAGAGATTTAAAATAATTCATGTGAGAGTCCCGGTCATCGCTTTGCCAATTTCGGCTTTTGAAAAATTGGCGCGATCAAATTCACCGCTCACTTGCCCGTTGAACAATACGCAAATGCGATCACTCAAAGCCATCAATTCATCGAGCTCACTGCTAACCAAGAGACACGATATTCCGGCGTTCTTGAGTCCTAAAATCTCAGCATGAATCTTTTCAATTGCACCCAGATCAACGCCTCGAGTGGGCTGATGACATATCAAAAACTGAATCTTTCGCCCGAGAATTTCGCGCGCGAAAACTAATTTCTGTTGGTTCCCTCCACTGAGAGAAGAAATGGACTGATCTATATTTGTTAAGCGAACATCAAATTCTTTAAGCCATTTCCCGCCCGTTTGACGAATTTTATCATCATCAAAAAATATTTTCGTTTTGAAATCATCTTCAATTCCGATGATCAAGTTTTTCAAACAACTCTCTTCGGGCCAAACGGCCTGCGTGAGTCTATCTTCGGGTATAAGTGCCAAACCCATTTTTCGAATGTCTTTGGTTGTCGTTTCGGAACTTTTCAATTCCTTACCCAAGAATCGAATGCGACCCTCAAACGGAGACAAGCCAAGCAAAGAATCAACTAACTTGGATTGACCAGAACCTTCAACTCCGGCAATTCCCAAAATTTCTCCAGGAGATATTCGAAGAGAAATTTTCTTGAGCTGTCCTCTTTGCTGAAGGAGCGTTGAAACATCTTGAAATTCAAGAGCTGCCTCTCCACCCTGAACATCCTTTCGCGGATTTTCAGCAATTGAAATAGGCTCGCGGCCAATCATATGCCTCACAATTTCAGATTGTGATGTCTCCGCCACAAGGCCGCTCGCAATTAGCTTACCTTGTCGTAAAACGTGATATTGATCGCAAACTGAAAACACTTCAGTCAGCTTGTGCGTGATCAGTACAATGGTCTTTCCCATTTCTTTGAGTGTTTTGAGCAAGGAAAAAAACGAAGCGATCTCTTGGGGTGTCAGAACTGCAGTCGGCTCATCTAAAATTAAGAATTTTGAATCACGATACAAAAGCTTTAAAATTTCAATGCGTTGTCGAAAACCTACACTCAGCTCAGAAACTTTTTGCTCCCAAGGAATGTGCAAATTTTTATCGGGAAGTTTTCGAATCAGTTCTTCAAGTGCCTGGCCGCGCTTTAATTGCGGGCCCTTCACCGGCTCGTTTCCCAAGATAATATTGTCAAGTGCTGAGAGGTTTTCAACCAAGCAAAAGTGCTGTTGAACCATTCCAATGCCGTAAGCCAGGGCATCCTTTGAACTTTGCATTTTGACTGGCTTTTGATTGATCCAAATTTCTCCTTCCGAAGGCTGAAGGAGACCGAACAATAATTTCATCAGCGTTGATTTGCCAGCACCATTCTCACCGACAACTGCGTGAATTTTTTTCGCTTCAAAACGCAGGCTCAATTTGGAGAGGGCCTGAAAGCTTCCAAAAGATTTTGATAAATTTTTGCTTTCAAGGTTTATCATCGATAAAATTTTTTAAGTTTTATGTACCAAATAGTAATCGGGAACTTTGATTTCACCTTTGATAATTTTAGCCTTGATGCTTTCTAGTTTTTCTTGATGTGGCCCAATGAGCTTTTGATTGAATTCATCAACTGAATAATCGATACCCTTATCTTTAAGGCCATAAGAATGTACCCCGCCAGCAAACTTGGCTGCCAGTTCGTCTTTTATAATTTGAAAAACTGCCGTATCCACACGCTTTAACATACTCGTGAGCACTCGGCCTGGCTTCAATGAATCCTGATTGCTATCTACTCCGATGACATATGCCGACTTCTCTTCTGCCGCATCAAATACACCGATACCGGTTGCGCCAGCCGCAGTGAAAATGACGTCTACTTTTTGAGAATACTGGTCAAGTGCTAATTCTTTTCCGCGACCTGGATTGGTCCATGCCGAACTATTCACTCCCGCATAATTTGAAATGACTTCGATCTTGGGGTCGGCGGCTTTAGCACCAGCTTCATATCCCATTTGAAAACGCCTAATAAGTGGCACATCCATCCCGCCAATGAATCCAATTTTTTTGGATTTCGAAACAAGGGCCGCCAAATAGCCAACCAAATAGGAGCCTTCGTGTTCATCAAAGCGAAGACTCGCCACATTTGCAAAATCAACAGTGCCGTCGACAATTGCAAAATGCGTTTTGGGAAATTGTGGAGCAATTTTCTTGAGAGCATCGACTTGCGCAAAACCAATTCCGATTACCAATGGATATTCTCGCTCTGCAAATGATCTAAGTGATGGCTCAAAAGCTGAATCATCCGCGCTCTCGACGACTTTTATTTCAACGCCCAATTCTTTTTCAGCAAGTGTGGCACCGGCAAAGGCTGCACCATTAAAAGACTTATCATCCTTCCCGCCCTTATCTAATACGATACCAACTTTGATTTTGGTCGCGGCCGAAGCTGTTGCTGCAGCTGGCGTTGAGGTCTGCGCTTTCTTTTCAGTACAAGCAAAATTCAAAAAGCCTGTCAAAACTACAAAGTAAATTGCGGCGCCAAAATTTGATTTAAAAAAATTCAAAATTCCCCCTTATTGGTGAGCTACATTGCTTAGGCGCGAAATATACGCTAATAGTCTGTGAATGTTGAGATTTTTGTTTGCTGTGATCATTTCAATTGTAAGCTTTTTAATTCTCATTTCTTTGGGCGCGGCTTGGGTTTTGGTTTCAACACCAAGGCCCAACAATATAAGAGGCTGCTTTGTTACTGAAATGAATCAGGTTGAGCTCTGCCCGAAAGAGCCCAATTATACCTCAATTCGGGATGTCCCCCATGCCGTTAAGATGGCGATTGTCGTTTCAGAAGATGGCAGCTTTTATGATCACAATGGTTTTGATTGGTTTGAGCTGCGTGAAAGTCTAAAGAAGGATATCAAGACCGGCCACTTTGCTCGTGGCGGCTCAACCATTACTCAGCAGTTGGCAAAAAACCTTTACTTAAACAAAGAAAAATCAGTTTTTAGAAAACTCCGAGAGGCTATTTTAGCCTCTCAAATCGAGGAAATTTTATCCAAAGAAGAAATCTTAGAAAAGTATTTGAATGTGGTTGAATTGGGCCCTGAAATTTACGGCATAAAGGACGCAGCACAATTTTACTTTTCCAAGCCGGTTGCCAGTTTGAATATCGCTGAAGGCGCTTGGCTGGCCATGCTTTTACCCAATCCAACAAAAAACTACCAGAGCTTCCGCAAAGGAACTCTCAGCCCCTTTGCGAGGCGAGAAATTACAAAAATTATTAAACGTCTTGTGAGTTTTCGAAAGATTTCTCAGGATAATGCCGAAGAGGCAATTATGGAACTAGATGTTCTATTCTCAAAAAGAGCGCCTCGTCAAAAGCTGGCTAATAAAAATGTGGAGGCTGAAAAGGTAAATCAAGAAGTCAAAGACAGTCCTGAAACCACTGACGAAGCAACCGGAGAATCATCTGAAGACTCAGATGATTCTTGGTTCGGAGATTAATTAATTATCTTGTTTTGCAAACTCAATTGATGGTGCACAAACTTTTTCGTCAACCCGCTCATATTGATTCCAGCCAACTTCATTTGAAACTGCTTTTCCCGCCGCATCTTTTTTCACATCATTTTGAGCTTGAACCCAGCCCTTGCTGGTAATTTGCAAAGTAATATCACGATCAAGGGTCACATAGTCCTTACGATCGGTATCGCGAATCGGTTTAGGAGCATCCTTTACAAAACAGCGAAACTGATTGAATTGAAATTGACCACTGCACTCATATCGAGCTCTACCGGTCGGACCTACAACTAATTGTTTTACACTGCCATCATTGGCTACAGTCCAAGTTTCGCCCCAATGACGAATCACTTCGGTACCTTGTTGACCATAATGTTGAAACAAAAGGCCACCGACTTCGGTGGTTTGAAAACTAACATACTCGATGAAATCGCCAACAATTGTCGTATCGTGAGCGCCATCTTCAACAAAGCGATAGCTCACTTTATAACAGCCCGCCAAATTATTGAGCGGATTCGGAACTGTTGGCTGAGCCGCAGTTGCACCACTTGTAAGGCCAACCCCAGCAGCTAAAATCAAAGCTTTAAATAAAAATGAAGATTTCATCTTGATCCCTTTCAATTAGTTTATGAATTGAAAAGTCTTACAGACAAGATGTTTCAGGGCAAGTTAAGAAACTTACCGACATTAAACTTAATCTTCTTTCTCAAGAGCAGCGCGTTTGCGCTTATGCGGGTCAAGCGCACGGCAGCGTAGGCGAATGTTGAGCGGCGTCACCTCAACCATTTCATCGTCTAATATCCATTCCATTGCTTGCTCAAGAGTCATCGGCTTTACAGGAGTCAGCTTAATTGCTTCGTCTGTTCCCGAGGCTCGCACGTTTGTTAGCTTTTTCTCACGCGAAACATTTACGATCATATCATTTTCTTTAGCATTTTCGCCGATGATCATGCCCTCATAACATTCGGTACCTGCAAGAATAAAAATCTGCCCACGCTCTTGTAAATTCCAAAGTGCGTATGCTGTCGATTTACCTTTTCGATCAGCGACCATAGCGCCGTTCTTTCGATGGGTAATTTCGCCTTTATATTCTTCATATCCAGAAAAAATAGTATTCAAAAGACCGGTACCGCGAGTATCCGTCATAAATTCTGATCGATAACCAATCAAACCTCTTGATGGAATATGAAATTCAAGGCGCACTCGGCCCGAGCCTTTATTCACCATATTGGTCATAATACCTTTTCGAATTCCTATTTTCTGAGAAACAACACCCGAGTAATCTTCTTGAACATCGATTACGATATTTTCAATTGGCTCATGTTTTACGCCATTTATTGTTCGAATAATTACCTGTGGTTTACCAACGGTCATTTCAAAACCTTCGCGCCGCATTTGCTCGATCAATACTGCAAGCTGCAGCTCTCCTCGACCCAGAATCTTAAATGTCTCAGGAGTATTGGTCGGCTCTAAACGAATCGAAACATTATATAAAAGTTCATGCTCAAGCCTTTCTAAAATTTTTCGCGAAGTAACCTGCTTGCCTTCAAGGCCTGCAAACGGACCATCATTAACTGACATCATGATCCCTACCGTTGGCTCTTCAACTCGTAGGCGTTTTGAAGGAACTGAGCCCAAAACAGAGGTGATGCTATCTCCAATTGTAATTTTATCGACACCTGCCAAAATCGCGATATCTCCTGCCGGAACTTCCTTTGCGGCAACTTGCTTCATGCCTTCGTATCTAAATAGCGCAGAGATTTTAATTTTTTGCGTTTTACCTTCATCAAAACAAACAAGTGCCTCTTCACCCACGCGTAGAGTTCCGTTTTGCACACGACCAATCGCAAGGCGACCGACATAATCATTATAACCAATGTTTGCGACCATGAGCTGTAAAGGCGCCGTTGGGTCTCCCTTTGGCGACGGATATTTATTGATAATCCAATCAAACATAATTGACATATCTTTGGTGCGCACTTTTGGATCAAGCGTTACAAAGCCTTCTCGAGCCACGGCATACATTGGTATAAAATCGGTTTGCTCTTCACTGGCATCGAGATCAATGAATAAATCAAATACTTCATTTAGAACTTCATCAATTCGAGCATCCGCACGATCAATTTTGTTTATGCATACCAGAACCTTAATTCCAAGCTCCAATGCCTTTTTCAAAACGAAACGCGTTTGGGGGAGGGGGCCCTCTGAAGCGTCGACCAATAAAATTGCGCCATCAACCATCGTCAATGCACGCTCCACTTCTCCGCCAAAGTCGGAGTGGCCGGGAGTGTCGACGATATTAATTCGATAATCTTTATAGAGGAATGATGCATTTTTAGCCGCAATCGTAATCCCGCGTTCCTTTTCAAGATCCATAGAATCCATGAGACGTTCTTCTACGTGCTCGTTCGAACGAAACAATCCACTTTGCCTTAACAAATGATCCACCAGAGTTGTTTTGCCATGATCGACGTGGGCGATAATTGCGATATTGCGAATTTTGTTTTCTGTTACTGTATTTTCCATCTTAACCGTGCCCGCCCATGAGAAATGATTCTGAACTTGTATCCGCCTGATTATTCTGGCGGAGTCCCGTAAAGAACTCGTGTATTAAATCCATTACTCCAGCCAAAGAATCTTGCTGAAATATTGTTTTCCTAAAATTGGATGCACCACTATAGCCTGAAGAGAACCATGAGGCAAACTTTCTAAGCTGAAGAATGATGATCTTTTCATCGGCACTTCTTTCAAGTGCCTGTTTGAGGCTCAAAAAAATCTGAACAAAGTCATCCTCTCCGTGAGTGGCCGCTTCTTCAGCAAGCCAAATGCGTTTGGATTGAAGAAATATCCAAGGATTCTTCAAGCATCCTCGACCTATCATCACGGCATCACAGCCACTTTGCTTGAGGCGATCATTTGCCTGAGCCGCACTTGCAATGTCGCCATTGCCAATAACTGGTAACTTCGACTTCGACTTGATCTGTGAAATATATTCCCAGTTTGCCAATCCCGAGTAGCCCGCAGCCCTAGTGCGCCCATGAATAGCAACCCAAGCCAGACCCTCATTGTAAGCAATTTTACAAACCTCATCCGCATTCTTGAGGCTTTCATCCCAACCCGTGCGAATTTTAACAGTGACCGGAAGATTGGTGGCCGCCTTAACCTGCTTAAAAGTTTCTGCTACCCGATCTAGATCCTTCAAAATAGCCGAGCCCCCGCCCTTTTTTACCACTTTCGGTACCGGGCAACCAAAGTTAAGGTCGACAAAATCGGCGCCGAATTCTTCAACCGTACGCGCGCCCTTGGCAAGGACTTCGGGAGAATCACCAAAGAGCTGTACGCCATAGGGACTTTGAAGTTTTTCAAACTCCATTATTCGGCAAGTATTTTTGCTGTTGAACTCTAGACCGTGGGCTGAAACCAATTCGCTGATCACAACTCCGCAACCCATTTCGCGCATAAAAGTACGAAAGGCACAGTCCGTAATTCCGGCCATTGGAGCAAGTAAAAAAGGATTCTTTTTTAACTCAGCTCTTAGTTTTTCTGTTGGGTTTAATAGTGCGTTTTCGATGGCTCATTTTTAGCTGATTTAGGAGTCGCTTTGCAAGGACTAAGGCTCCTCTTGAAAAATGGTAAGGGCCTGAGGATTGTTTCAAGACACCTTGTCTGAAAAAATACAACTCTAGAGGTTGTATTTTTTCAGAGTGCCTTCACCAATGCCATGAGGTAACCATCATAGGCCTTTTCACCAACCGTCTGAATTGCAGTTGCTTCTACTCACTTTTCTCTCCCGACCAATTCAATCAATTGTCTATGCCCCAAAATAACTTCAAATAATGAATTTTTTCCAATTAGATTTTTTTGGAAGTATTGGTCAACCGCAGTCCATTCGTTCATTTGCAACCTCGCTTTTAAACGAGGCTGATTTTAACGAAGTAGGTTGATGATTTCAACAAACATACAGAAACTAATAAAGGCGAGAACAAACGTAAGACCTAGTTTACGAGCTACATAAGGCCTAATGGCTTGTGCTTTCATATATCCCCCAACGTACCGCTTGATTATTCCAACACCTATCCTATCGGCTAGCTAGACTTTAGCTTGAGCATATTTTGAAAATTCTCGTATTGCGAAAAACCCCAGGCCCTGCTATTTTGGCCAGCGAGCTTGAATAGACGATTGCTTTCAAAGTGAGACTTGTCTCATTTTGAGAGAGGAAAGTCCGGACTCCATAAGGCAGCTGAGGGCTTAACGAGCCTCCACCGTAAGGTGCGGAACAGTGGAACAGAGAGAATGTCCAGAGCATTGAGCCCTCTTTCGGGAACGGGAGATTGAGGGGGAGCTGCTGGAGTGAAAACAGCCAAACTCTCAGTGGAGCAAGATCAAATAGGAAAGCAGTCTTGGGCCCTTAAAAGCCTAAGGCAAGTGTCGCCTGCACTGACTTTCGGGTAAGATCGCTTCAGCCAATGAGTAATCATTGGCGCAGACGAATAATCGTCTCCGGGGGAATTGTCGAATCCTCCTCAGACAGAATCCGGCTTATCGTTCAAACTCACTACGACATTTTGGGCGCTCTGGTGAAAGCCATGGCGCCCTTCTTTTTCTGTTTCCTCAGTCGCTATACCAAACTCTTTTAAATGCTTTGATCTGTGGATTCCAATAGAAAATAGAGGCCGCTGCCTCACACTGAGTATACCAAATAAAATCATTTTTAAAGACGATCTCTTTTGGATCATTCTCTTCGCATAAAACTTCATTGCCCCTACCACACGCATCTTGAATTTGGGTGCCGTGTTTACCCAAGGACAATGACATATTATTTAGGGCCTCTAAATCACCAATTTCATCAAGCTCAATGCCCTTGTATTCCTGTGATGAGAGCCAGACATAAAGAAATTCTTGACCATTTTCTTTCTTTTTAACAATTTTGGCGTGATCTACTATGCCGTCGCCATCAAAATCTCCCGAAATAGAGGTCTTTCCGCCGTTCGCATCAAAAGCTTTGCAATTCTTCTTGGCATGATAGGAAATATCTTCTAGCCCTGCGGGAAGAATGAATGCAGGAATCTTGAGGCTCTCGCTCTTGTGCGCCGTCTTACATCCTATAAAAAGTGGAAATAAAATCGCTAGTGATATTAATTTTTTCAATGTGAGTCCGCCCAAAAAAACGGGGGCCTATTCAGCCCCCTAGGTAAACACACTAAAAGTTAATAACTATTCTTGAAGATTGGCAACAAATCTTGGCATCATTGAAGAGGCTAATTTTTGAACCTGTCCCTCTAACTGTTGGACTGCTGTAGGAAACCATTTGGCATAAGCTAAAATATTCGTATAAATAACGCTCTTTGAACAGAATTGATCGGTGCCTCTAGAGGTCACACCAAATAGCACAGTCTTTCCTCCGACCTGAATATAGGCCGGACCACCTGAGTCTCCGTGGCAAGATCCTTTGCCTTGTGATTCATCGATCATCACTTCTGTTTGACTATAGTTGGGACTAATAATCTTTGTTACCACCGCACGAAGTACGCCCGCGCCGTTGTCATTGATGCTTTTTGCATCCGGATGACCCACTGAAGTTCCGTATCCCTCGAGCAATACCTGCTTTCCCGCTTGCAAAGCCGAATTGTCATTGAGAATAGTGGCCGGAACATACGCAGCTGGAGGTGGAGAGGCCAAGCGAACAACGGCAATATCACCGGTATCACTTGCCTTGTTTTGATTAGTCGCCCAAAGAGGTGATTGAACCGCGCCAGTGACCATTCCGACAGCCACAATACTTGCTTTATTCGTCATATCCGCTCCGTAAACCACGCGAAGATTGCTGGTGGATCCGGGATGTACGCAATGTGCTGCTGTAATTAAGTATCTGCTGCTCACTATCGAGGCTGTGCACAATGCCTTATATTGAACATCGTAGATTGCAACTACACTGCGAGCAATCGGATCATTTGCATTGACGTTTTGACCACCAATAATGCCCGTGACCTCGCCCCATGAAAAAGGCGCCTGCTCATTTGAGCCTTTACTATTTGACTCTAGATTTTCACCACTTTGATTTTGGCCGCAGGCAACAAGAGCTGCCGATGCCACGATAAGAACAATTGACCTAATCCCAAATTCCATTCAAAACCCCCCGGCTTTGTAATTCCCCAATTACACGGATTCTCCCATGAATCCGATGCAAGTTTTTCATCCGGAAATGAATTAAATTCAAATCAATAATTTCTTAGAGAGGCATAAGACGATCTTCTGCGAAAGACAGAAGATTTAAGTTAAGTTTTGCTGCTTTTCTGCGCGAAAACCACAAGCTCTTGGCCAGCTCTCGCATAGCCTTCCTCACGCCATCTGGTCCAATAAAGAAGGCGAAAGTATTTATCAAGGCGTTTTTTAAGTTCCCACTCACTTCCTCCAAATGGAGGCCCTTGGCGCTTATCAACCGCAAAAAATACTCCCAATAAATGCCCCTGGGGAGCTAACAGCCGATTCCAAACTTTTACGAGCTGTGAACGCTTGGTCGGATCAACTGCGCTATAGCAAGTGTGTTCAAAGACCAGATCAAAATTTTGATCAAGGCTTGCGGGCAAATGAAAAATATCACATTCAATAAATTTGAGACGTTCAAGCTGCGAAAATTTAAGCCGCGCTTTAGCAATAGCGTCACCACTGAAGTCAATCGCTGTCACGAAGTGACCGAGGCTTGCCAAATAGGCCGCATCTTCGCAGGTGCCGGCGCCTAAAACTGCAATTCTCTGTGAAGAAAGTTTGAGTTGCGGCATTATCGATTTCAAAGCTTGTGCCGGGGCTCCCAAATTCCATTCGGTTTTCTCTTCTTTATAGCGCTTGGTCCAAAAATCAGGACTCTGAACATTTTGATTCAATTGAAAAAACGGTGCAATCGTATAGGTCTTTCCCTTCACCTCAACGCTTTCGTCATCAAAACTGTCGACTCGATTGAAAAATTCAGCTTGCGCCGCTCGCGAAAGCACAAATGGTACGTGATTATCAGTAAGGCCGTGAAAACGATCCCATTCGTCAGAGCAAAGAGTTTCAAATTTAAATCCCGCGCTTAAGCCATAGACCATTTGAATTTTTCCGGTTTTGGCATCGACAATCTCAACATTCTGAGCAATCAGCGCCTCATCAAAATACTCTACGAGATAGTTTTCGCCAGCGGCTTTTGTAAAGGCGCGCCCCTCTTTGTCCATAGAAATGTTTTTGATTATTTCTTTTCCGAAGTTTTCATCGGTGACTTTTTCGCCAGCAATGTTCGGATAACCTTGCTCGTCAATACTAATAAACTTAAAAGAAGTGGGCGCGGAATTTTTTATTGTTTCATTCATTACTTATGCTTTTCTTCTGATTTTTGAATTGTTTTTGGTTGCGAATTTAACTCGGCGGCATCGAGACTGTGAAAAATCTTGGCACCGTTTTTAAAATTAATTTCATCTGAAATTGACTCTGGTGTTTGCACCATCCAGCTCTCGCCTTCGTCTTGCGAGTGCAGCTGCGCCACTCCAGTAATAAGTTGGGTAGAGGTATCCCCACCAGAAGTGGGCTCTTCGATTTCATATTTAAAGTGAGCGCGCATGAATTTGTTTTCTTCAATGACTTCTGTAAACAGCTGCAGAAAGTGCACATCGGTGACATTGGGTCGCTTGGCTTTAATGGCATCGATGATCATCTTGGCAAAATTAGCTTCCGCGCGCGCATTGTCTTCGATATTATAATTAGACTCCGCATTCGAAATATACCAAGTCCCGGACATCAAAACCAGAAAACCGAGAGTCCAAATATATTTCATCACTACCTCATTGGTTCTGCAGTTAAGCCGTTGTGCGTAAGCCCTGACTGAGATGCTCAATTCATTTCATATACTCACGCTCATTTGAAGAGCTTTTTTAAGTAAATAATTTGAACTATCTCCGTATATTAAATACTCTAGCACGTATTCGGCAAATCATTTGTTTAAGAAAGAGCGCCTAAAATTATGAAAAGCTTCCTGAAGAAATACTCGTTTCCTGTGGGCTTAGCGGTTTGGCAACTCATTCCCGCCGAAACCAAGAGAAATGTATTGGCTTCATTGTTGAATCCGCGAGCACTTTCCCCTTATGTAGATCACCTGCCCGCTCGACTTAAAAATCGCCTCTTAGATCTTGCGTCATTGGTCAATGATCCCTTCGTAGCTACTATGGGCCTCAAAGTATTGTCTTGGGATGACCTCAAAGTCGAAATTCGGCTGCCTGACAGTTTTCAAAATTTAGATGCTTCAAAAAGGCTACACATCGGTGCCATAAGTACTCTCGCAGAATTGACTTCGCGTTTGTTTTGGGAGCGCCACCTAGACCCCAAGTTATCTAGTATGCGAGCGACCTCCGTTCAGGTTGAAATTCTCAATAAAGACTTTGGCTCACTGAGGTCATTGTTTAATTGTAGTTTATCTCAAATTGAAGAGATGCTATTTGAGTTGCGGTCAAAAGGGGAGCTCACAACCGAAAGTGAAGTTCAAATTTTTGACGAGCAAAAATTAGTCGCCAAAGCCAGAGTTGGTTGGAGTTTGAATCAAAAAATTGCCATTTCTCAAAATTCATCAAAAGTAGAGTCTTAAATATATGAACGTATTGAATTCACAAATTGACCCTGGCTCTTCCGATTTTTCTGAAAATTCAAAGGCCATGCTCGCGCTCGTGGGCCAATGGCGAAATCGAATTTCAGTTGCTAAAGATGGCGGCGGCGTCGAGTTAGCCAAAAAACATCGCGCTCGCGGTAAGTTGACCGCACGTGATCGTATTGAAAAGTTATTAGACCCTGCAACTTCTTTTTTAGAGTTTAGCACCTTAGCCGCTTACGAAATGTATGATTCTGCAGCTCCCGGCGCAGGTATTATCACTGGCATCGGGATTGTAAGTGGGATCACTTGTGTCGTGGTGGCAAATGATGCCACCGTAAAAGGCGGCACTTATTTTCCGATGACCGTAAAGAAACATTTGCGCGCGCAAGAAATTGCACTCGAAAATGGGCTCCCTTGTATTTATTTGGTAGACAGCGGCGGCGCTTTTTTGCCAATGCAGGATCAAGTCTTTCCTGACCGCGATCATTTCGGTCGAATTTTTTACAATCAAGCACGTATGTCTGCGCTTGGAATAGCTCAAATTTCAGTTGTTATGGGAAGTTGTACTGCCGGTGGGGCCTATGTTCCGGCCATGAGCGATGAAAATGTCATTGTGCGGGAGAATGGTACGATCTTTCTCGGCGGCCCACCCCTAGTTAAAGCGGCAACCGGAGAAGTTGTATCGGCTCAAGATTTGGGTGGCGCCGAAGTTCATTCTTCGGTGAGCGGTGTTACCGATCATCTTGCTGAAGACGACGAAGATGCCCTGCAAATTACTCGCAATATCGTCTCAAATTTAAATCAAAGAAAATTTTCTCCTTTTGAAATTCACCAGGTTCGTGAGCCCGCTTATTCTGCAGATGAGATTTACGGAGTCGTTCCTAAGGATGCACGCATTCCTTATGATGTTCGCGAAATCATTGCACGCATTGTTGACGCGTCCGAATTTCATGAGTTTAAATCCAGTTATGGCGCCACTTTAGTCACTGGCTTCGCGCGTATTTTCGGTATGCCGATCGGGATCATTGCTAACAATGGCGTTCTTTTTAGCGAAAGTGCATTGAAAGCAACTCACTTCATTCAGCTTTGTGAAAAACGTCGAACCCCCTTGGTTTTTCTGCAAAATATCACTGGCTTTATGGTTGGCCGCAAATACGAAAACGAAGGCATTGCCAAACATGGCGCCAAAATGGTGATGGCCGTTAGCAACGCCAGTGTCCCGAAATTCACCGTGGTCCTTGGCGGTTCATATGGCGCCGGAAATTATGGGATGTGCGGAAGAGCTTACCAACCCAGACAACTCTGGATGTGGCCAAATGCGCGGATCTCAGTAATGGGCGGAGAGCAAGCCGCAAATGTCTTACTCACCGTTAAAATGGAGCAATCTCCCGATAAGAAAATGACGGCGGCTGAACAATCAGCTTTTAAAGCTCCCATTTTAGAGAAGTATGAGCGCGAAAGTTCGGCTTATTATTCAAGTGCGAGACTTTGGGATGACGGCATTATTGATCCAAAAGACACGCGCCAAGTATTGGCTCTTGGCATTCGTGCGAGCCTTCATCAAAAATGGGATGCATCACGCCAAGGTATTTTTCGAATGTAATTTTTTGCTCAAATAAATGAGGGCCAATGAAATTCAAACATATTCAATTTAGTCATCATGATCACATTGCTCGTTTGGTCCTACACCGACCAGAAGTCCGCAATGCTTTTAATCCTGAAATGATTTCAGAAATTGAAGAAGTTTTTAAAATTCAAATTCCTCTGCTTTCAGATTTGCGTGCCGTCGTTCTTTCTGGCTCTGGCAATAGCTTTTGCGCTGGCGGCGATTTAGAGTGGATGAAGTCGATGGCGAAATTTAGTTTCGAACAAAACCAAAATGATGCTCGAGATTTATTTTCAATGTTTTCGCTTATGAAAAACTGTGAAGTCCCGCTCATTGGCTTGGTTCATGGCCATGCAATGGGTGGTGGCGTCGGCTTGACTGCGGTTTGCGATATTGTTGCCGCTGTTGAAAAAACTGAATTTGCCCTAAGTGAAGTACGACTTGGAATTGTCCCGGCTGTTATCTCGCCTTTTGTTTTAGAAAAAATGAGCTCAAGCTCGGCGCGTCGCTATATGCTCACCGGCGATAAGTTCGCAGCCGCTGAAGCTCTTGCCAGCGGCCTCATTCATTTTGTTGGCTCTCAAGCTGAATGTGATTTGTTTGTATCTGCAATACTAAAATCTCTTTTTTCTTCAGGGCCAGAAGCCGTTCGCGAAACCAAGCGCCTCATAAAATTCTGTTTATATGAAAAAGATTTTTCAAAGCTTGAGTCCGAGTGTTCTCGCATGATTGCCACCAGGCGAGCCAGCGCTGAAGGACAGGATGGTCTCCAAGCATTTCTCAGTAAAACTCAACCTAAATTTAAAATCACTCGGGCCATCAAATGAAAAAAATAAAGAAACTGGCAATTGCAAATCGCGGTGAGGTCGCAGTGCGAATCATTCATGCTTGTCATGAATTGGGAATTGCGACTGTTTTATTACACTCAGATGCCGATGTGGCCACCATCGCATATCGCCTAAGCGATGAAACTCTTTGTATAGGTCCCGCGCCGACGGCAGAAAGTTATTTGAATATCTCGGCCAATGTGAAAGGCGCCCTTTCAGCTGGTGCAGATGCCATTCATCCTGGGTTTGGATTTCTATCTGAGAACGCAGATTTTGCTGAAGCCTGTGTAAAGGCTGGTCTTATTTTTGTTGGCCCTTCGGCAAAAAGTATTCGTCTTTTAGGAGATAAAATTTCAGCTAAAAAGCTGATCGCGGCAGCAGGCGTTCCGGCAGTTCCCGGATATATGGGCGAGAATCAAGAGCTTGCGCATTTAATTTCGGAATCCAAAAAAATTGGCTTTCCCGTCATTGTAAAGGCCGCAGCTGGCGGTGGCGGACGAGGGATGAAAATTATTAAAACTGAACTCGAGGCGGCCGAGCAGATTCAATCTGCAAAACGTGAAGCTTTGAGTGCGTTTGGTTCGAATATTGTATTTTTAGAAAAATATTTGGACCATGCCAAGCATATAGAATTTCAAATCTTTGGTGATCATCTCGGAAAATGTGTTCATCTTTTTGAAAGAGAATGTACGATTCAACGTCGACATCAAAAAATTATTGAAGAAGCCCAGTCCGCGACATTGAGTTCTGGCTTGCGCTCGCAAATGGCTGCCGCCGCAGTCTCACTTGCCGAAAACGCTCACTATCAAGGTGCAGGAACTGTTGAGTTTTTAGTTCAAGACGAAAAATTTTATTTTTTAGAAATGAATACTCGGCTACAAGTCGAACATCCGGTCACAGAATTATTGCTTGGAATTGATTTGGTCAAAGCGCAAATTTTAAATGCCACTGGGAGCTTTGTTTTATGGAAGCAAAATGAGCTTATCCCCAGAGGTCATGCCATTGAGGCGCGCATCTATGCCGAAAATCCCTATGAAAACGGCATGCCTTCGACCGGCAAAATTACCGCCACTCATTTTGCAGAGGCACCAGGCCGACGCTTTGAAGTTGGTTTCGAGGCCGGCGATACCATCACACCCTATTATGATTCGATGATTGCCAAGATTATCGTTTGGGATGAAACCAGGCCGCGTGCGATTCAAAAGTTATTGCGTACATTGAAAGAAAGCTTTGTGTTTGGCGTTCATATAAATTTTGATTATTTAACAGCAATTTTGCAACATCCAGAATTTGTCAGTGGCAAAATGAATACGCAATTTATCGCTCAATTTTTTCCGGAAGCATTGAAAGCCGAAGATTTAACTTCGCAAGAACTTGAATTCGCAAACTTGTGTAAAACCTCTCTGAAGTCGCGCACCACTTCCCCAAAAGCCGCAACCAATCCTTGGAATTCGCCGTGGAGAGCCATATGAAAAAACTAAAATTTGAAAAGAATGGCGACATTCTATCAGGAAATGCCCAGCTTGTTGATGATCAAATTTGGATACATTTCGGCGGTCGGACCTTTACGGTTTCTGCTCTCACCGAGTCTTCATCTGCAAAGACTAAGTCGTCAAAGTCCGCAGCGCTAAAAACCGGAAATATCATTTCACCCATGCCAGGAAAAATTACTAAAATATTAGTAAAGCTCGGGGATCATGTTGTTGAAAACCAAAACGTCTTGGTGATGGAGGCCATGAAAATGGAATACGCCCTGAAAGCTCAGGTGACCGGGACGGTAAAGGACATTTGTTTTAATGTGGACTCTCAAGTTGCTCTCGGCACCACTCTTGCCGTAATTGAAAAGACAGATTCAAAATGAGAAAGGCCAAAGTTTTTTCTAAAATGGTTTCAATTGTAGAAGTGGGACCTCGTGATGGACTCCAAAACGAAAGTCGAAACCTCTCTGTAGATGCACGCTTTAAGTTCGTTACGCTGCTCGCGCAAGCAGGGATCAAACGCATTGAAGCCGGCGCCTTTGTGTCGAGTAAATGGGTTCCACAGATGTCCGGCTCTTTGGAGCTTTGTGAAAAAATTGCCCGAGCTCAAAGCTCAGGGCTGCTTTCAAAAAATTTATCTTGGGCTTATTTGGTGCCCAATGAACAAGGCATGCAGACTGCCATTCAAGCTGGCGCCAAAGAAGTCGCAATTTTTGTTTCTGCAAGTGAGACTTTTTCAAAAAAGAATATCAATTGTACAATTGCTGCAAGCCTTTTGCGATATAAAGCTGTAATTGATCTCGCTCGCAAGAATAAAATTCGTATACGCGCTTATTTAAGTATGTGCTTTGGCTGTCCCTTTGAAGGAAAGATTTCTGAATCCGTGGTGGTCTCACTTACTAAAAAGCTCATTGCACTGGGTGCCTATGAGGTTTCGATTGGCGATACCATTGGCATTGCCAATCCCGCCCAAGTTCGAAAACTTATTCCCAAATTAATAGCGGCCGTTGGTGCGAAAAAGCTGGCCATGCATTATCACGATACCCGCGGAACCGCGCTGGCAAATATTCTCGTCTCTTTGGATTTGGGCATTCGCACATTTGATTCAAGCCTCGGTGGGATCGGAGGCTGCCCTTATGCAAAAAGTGCTACCGGAAATGTTGCCACCGAAGATGTGATCTTTATGCTCCATGCAATGGGCTATCGAACCGGAATCAATTTAAATCAACTCGGAAATATAAATAAAATTATGGCCACAGAACTTGGGCATGAGTTGCCGTCTCGAGTAGCGAAGACCCTCTAGGGCTTCGTTTTCCGCCAACGCAACCTTGGTATACAGCGACAATTTATTATCAATGTCATTTTGCAAGGTCGCGCCTGAAGTATGTTAAACCTTCAGCGTGCGGTTTCTCGAATTCGGTTAACGGCAGCAGATCCAGAACTTCGAGACCGAAACAGCCAATCGGCTAACCGCTGCGGCTACCACGAAAACTGATTAAAATTCTAAAGCTGAAACTACTCCAACCAAAAGAAGACAGTGCCAAAGCCTCTCTTTCTTAAACTTTTTTCCTGCCTAATTTTTTTCCTGAAAAGCTCAAATTTGGCACTCTCAATCCTCTGTTCAAATGGGTTCAACTTTATCTCAATTTATTTAGGCACCCTTTCTGCATTCTTCAAAGCCGTGCTACGGCGGAGAGGCTGCTATGCTTAATATGATTGAGCGCTTGTTAGAAATGTCAAAATTTCGTATCTTTTTAGCCGTCTGGACGAGCTTATCCTGCGCAGCCCTCGTCTATATGGCAAACGCCTCATTCAAGCCTGAACTCTCTGCCCCCCAAGAACTCATTTCGCGTTTGGACGTAACTCGATTGAATACCGACGATATCATACGTATTCGAAATCGCTGGCCAAATATATTGCATGACTTACACGAATTGAAAGCGCTCTTTCAAGCTTTGAAGATCAATCAAAGTATGTTTCCTACTGAGCTAAGAATTTCATCTCAAAACCCTTTCGCGTTTGAAGTGAACATCGACTTTATTGAGCTTGGGACCGCATACGCTCTTTCGTCAGGGCAAATTGCTCATGCTCTTTTGCAGAATTGGTATTTGCAAAATGCATCGGTAAGAAATAATTCGGAACGCCTTCAACAGATTCTTTTTGCTGATTTGTTTTGGGCCGCAGCACACTCGAAATTTGAGTTGGGCCTACCCGACTCTGAGCGCGAGTTGTCTCTAAAAAAAGCAGACTTTGATGCGAGTCATTTAGACGATCTTTTATCACATATCGCTTCAACCCAAGTTGTTTTGAATTCTCAATGGGTCCCACCATTGACTTTACGGCACCCCGAAAACTCAACAGCTAGAGAAAATTTAATAAATCCTTTAAGTTTACGTAAATACTTTTTAATTCAGTCTTTAAAGTATGCTTCGAATCTCAGCCTAAATGATCGCATCGAGAATTTGCGAAAAATGGCTTATTTTAATACCACTCGGCGCATAGCAGAATTAGATTTTTTACCAGTCAAAGACTTAGTGCCGTTCGTAAATCAATGTTTTTCTGTCTTCGGCGTTCATAAATTATTATCTGCCGCTACTCTTAATTTAAATGTACTTATCAGTTCTGATTTAGCGGTACTCGAGCCTAGCTTCAGCTATGCCATTCAAAATCAAGATGGCATATTGTTGCGACCCTCTAATATTTGGCTCAGCAAAAAAGATATGGCTTCGCTCTCAATTCACACGCTTGTCCTTTCGGTCAAAAGTTTAACCGCACTTGAAGAAATTGAAAATATTAAATTCAAAGTGAAAAAAATATTGGCAATAAAGCTTCCCACACGCGAAATGCTTCATTTAGATCCCTTGAACCTCTTTGATTTTGACAAATTTGCAAGACTGAATCGCAAAGTTCAATTTGCAGTTTTCGATCAAGAGTCTTTGATTTTTGCCAAAACCAAAAAGCAGGATCAAGGCCTGGTGCGCTTTCTCAGCTCAAAGCCAAGTCAAAATTTAGCCACAACTTCAGATGCACTTGGTATGGCAGATTCGTATTGGGACCCCAGTACTCAGGCCTTTCATGCGGCGGGCACGATTGAAGCTCTTCAAATTTGGCGTCCCAGTATTCAGTAAAAATCATACACCTTGAAAAGTAATTTCCCGCCGGCTAAACTTTAAGCTTACAGGGGGCACCGTGAAAATTTTTTTCGTCTGTCTTGTTATTTCTCTAGTTGGGATTTCGACTCACGCCAATGAAACCGCTGGTGGTGGCGCGGGAACTAAACAATTGAAGTCCGAGTCCGCGCTGCCAAAATGTGTAGACAATCCTGAAGAAGTGCAAAACATTTTAGATATTGAAAAACAAAATTCAAAAAATGAATTTAAATACAAGGGATTTCGCACGTCTCTAGCAACAGATACAGATGAGGATTTAGTCAATCGTATCGTTTACTCCGAAGCTCTTGCCGCAAACTGCCCTGAACATAATGATAAGCTCCTACCGCTCATTAAAGCGGTGGTGACGAATCGAATTCATGTAAAGAAAAATACGCGCGCTGTGGTTTTTCAAGTGGATCAATTCGCATCATCACTAAATAATTATACGCCATCTCGATATCGTGACTTTCTCTGCCCAAAAAATACCAGCCTATGGAGAAAAACTCAAAGTGCTCAAGCTTTTGATTTGCCACCTGATATTTTCAATTACTATCTGTACCAACATGCACCTGAAAAATTTAAACTGGCGTCGGGATCCTGGCCAACTAAGACTCCCATTGAGTTTACTGGCTCTAAAGAACTTGAAAACTGTATAAAGTTTTTTAATAAACTTCCTTATCACTGACGTATTTGTCCGTGACCATCGACGACCCATCGACCTGATGTCAGCTCTTTTAAACCTACCGGACCACGCACATGTAGCTTTTGAGTTGAGATGCCGATTTCACCACCTAAGCCCATTTCAAAGCCGTCTGTAAATCTCGTTGATGCATTCCAATAGACGACAGCGGCATCGACTTGGGATTGAAATTCGCGGGCGGTTTTTTCAGATTCAGTTATGATAGTTTCAGAATGTTTGGAGCCATATTTTTCAATGTGTAAAAGTGCTTCTTCTAGGTTTTTGACAATTTTTACATTCACTTTATAATCAAGATATTCCGTATTAAAATTCGCTTCTTTGGCGAGCATAACATTTTGTTTGTGTTTCTTTAGGATCTTAAAAGAGTCTTTGCAGGCAAAAAATTTCATGTCAAAATTCTTCAGCTCTGGAATGAGTTTTTGCAAAAAAGACTCGGCTAGCTTTCGGTGAATCAAAATACTTTCAAGAGCATTGCAAACACTAGGACGTGATGTCTTGGCATTGACTACGATTTTCTTTGCCATTTCAAGTTCGGCATCTTCATGAATATAAGCATGGCACAAGCCTCGATCGTTTTTAATCACGGGCATAAGTGATTTAGATTGAACATGAGCAATTAGCTTTTCTCCACCTCGTGGGACCACAATATCAATATAATTTTTTTGCTTTAATAGCTGATTAACCAAATCGCGATCATAACTAGTCATACCTAGAAAACTTTTGGTGTTCACTTTATTTAATTGCAGCGCTTTTTCGATTAGCCGATAGATTTCAGCGACGCTAAATTTTGATTCCTTGCCGCCTCTTAAAATAATGGCATTACCTGATTTGAATGCCATGCTAAAGGCTTCAATCGCAACATTGGGCCGGGACTCAAAAATCATAAAGATAACTCCGAGTGGAGCGCGAAGTTTTTTTAACTTTAAGCCATTACTTAAAATCTTTTCTTCGATGATCTCGCCAACAGGGTCTGCCAATTCTGCGACCGTTTTCAAGCTTCTAGCCATCTCTTTCAATCTCGGCTCGGTCAGCGTTAAGCGATCAATATAAGCTGCACTTTGATGTCGATTGGCTTCCAAATCGCGCCTGTTAGCAATCAGTATTTGTTTTTGTTGTGCTACAAGGAGCTCGGCCAAAGTATTCAGTACAGAATTTTTTTTGTCAGAGTTAAGCCCTCGCAACTGCGCCCAGGCCTGCTTAACCGCCTTTAGGTCTTTTTCAAGAGCTGGCGCCAATTTCACTTTCATTTTTGCTTTCCAAAAAAAGTACCGACGTTAACGTTTTCAGCAATTTGAAGTAAAACGTTATGCACGTCTCCCCTTACCAAGTGGGTATGTACTTTTGCTTTTTGCGCCTGTTGAGCGGCAAGCAGTTTGGAGTATATTCCACCGGTTCCCTTTTCTGATTTTTTTGAGGTCCGATGCTTTTTTAAATCGAGGTCGGTGATTCTCTCTTTTGCTTCGATTAAGCGCGCACCCTTATTCATTTTCGGATCGGAATCATAAAGGCCATGAACATCTGTTAAAAGGATGAGCTTTTGAGCTTTCATCATAATGGCAATTTGGGCCGATAATGAGTCATTGTCCCCAAATTGAATTTCTTCAGTTGCGACGGCATCGTTTTCATTTAAGACAGGCACGGCCTGCCATTTTAACAATTGCCCAAGTGTATTTTGTAGATTTTTTCTTCGACCGCGATCCTTCATATCTCCACCAGTTAGCAGAACTTGCGCGCCGAGAAGACCCACGCGGTTGAGTGCGAGATTATATAAATCCATTACCAGCGGTTGACCAATTGCACTCAATGCCTGCTTTTGGGAGACGCTGCGATTTTTCTTAGAAAAATTAGTTCGTTCGGTGGCAGATGCGATTGCACCAGAGGTCACCCAAATGACATCAATTTCAAAGCGGCTTTTTAAGAGCTGAATTTGTTTCATCCATGATAAAATCAAAACGGGTCCGCCTTCGCAGACCATTTGACTTCCGGCTTTGATGATCCAGATTTTTCGCATTTTTTACCTAAGTGCTGGGTGCTGGAGTGCCCGGAGTTTTCATTTCAATGGTTTGCTCTTGAAAGTCTTTGCCATCAAAGTGAATAAGCTTGGGGACATTATCCAAAACGGTTACTAAGTTGACCGGTCGAGACCAAATTTTTTGCAGATTCTTTAAGGTCTCACGCATATAGTCGGGCTGCATTTCGACGCCTTCAAATTTATGCGTCACGAGAAGCTCGCCTCGATTTTCAAAGTTGGCATCTTCAACCTGAATGATGGGCTGCCCGAAATTGGTCAATTGAAAAAGAAACTGCTTCTTGATCATTGGGAAATCTCGAGTATCTACTTCATATCGCCCAGTGCGTTTATTAAATTTGTAAACGAACATTTTATTTCGTACACAAAATTCTTCGGTCAAAAACTCATCAATAAAAGTTACGTCATTGTAATTGCGTCTTACTTCGAAAATTTTCTCACGACCTAAGTTCAATTTCTTGTCCCAACGATTTCTCTCTTGAACATCTTCGCATTCATTCCAGGCTTTGCCGAAATGGCCTTTGTTCCAACGATTTTCGATATCTCGATAGAGTTCAATTCCGACTTTATAAGGATTGAAACCATTTGGTGCCATTGCCATTGTGCCCGAGTGGGCATCGGCAAAGTCGACGACTTCGCTGTCATTCATAATATTTTGGGTCATCATGCGAGAGTGCCAGTAAGACGCCCAACCCTCATTCATAATTTTAGTCATACCTTGTGGAGCAAAATAATAGGCTTCGTCTCTTATGATTGAAAGCACATCTTGCTGCCAAGACTTAAGCGGAGCTGTATACATGAGGAACTGCAAAATATCACGCTCCGGAGAAGACGGAAATTTTTGCTGCCTGATCTCTTCTTTCACCATTCGTTGTTTCTGAGATTTCACAAAATCAGGTGGGTTAATATACTCATCCATATATTCACGATCGACTCTTAGGAGTGATACTTCTTTTTTTCCGTTTTTTGGCTTTTCGGTTCCCGCTTTTTTCTTGTAAGGGCTATAGCGATCAATCAGATTTTCGAGACTCAAGCAACAATCAATGAATTCTTCGACTTCTTCAATTCCGTAGCGATCAATGTATCTTCGAATGCGGGTTGCGTGATTCGCCATCACATCCATCATTTTACGATTGGTGGGAGCAAACCACTGATTGTTTTTGAAAAAATCGCAATGGCCATAAACGTGGGCCATGACTAGTTTTTGATCTACCATGCGATTGCCTTCCATAAGATAGGCATAGCAGGGATCCGTATTCACAACCATTTCATAAATTTTCGAAAGTCCATATTCATAACTTTTTGAAAGTTGCTCATATTCCATTCCAAAACGCCAATGTGGATAACGCACGGGAAAACCGCCGTAGCTCGCGAACTGGCTTATTTGATCGTACGTGATCAGTTCGAAAATGGTGTCGAAGCAATCTAAGCCATAGCTTTGCGCAATTTTAAGAATGCGCACGCGCTCGGCTTCAAGTTCGGGCGTCAGATTAGCCATTACTTACCTTTTCCTAAGAAATCTTTTATGGAGTTCAAAATCTTGTCACGACTTTCAATCTTACTAACAATTAGTTTTTCTTCATTGGGAAATTCGCGCTCAAGGTCTTTTAAAAATTGTCCACTCCCGTATTTGCTCTCAACTTGGCCGTAACCAAACATATTGGTATTGGGAATAAAGAAATCTTTTAACATCCGCATACAAACGCGGGTGTCTTCGCCACTCCAATTGTCACCATCTGAAAAGTGAAAGGGATAGATATTCCAATCATTGACGGGATAATCGGCTTCAATCATTTCTTGGCAAAGTTTATAAGCAGAACTGATGAGCGTTCCACCGGACTCACTGGTTGAGAAAAAGGTTTTTTCATCTACCTCTTTGGCCGCGGCATCATGAATGATAAAGCGCGTTTCAAGCCCTTTATAATGTTTTTTCAACCAGGTATTGATCCAAAAACTTTCGAGCCGAACGATTTCTTTTTGCTCTTCACCCATAGATCCAGAAACGTCCATCATATAAATCACCACCGCCTGAGCCTGCGGTTGGGTTTTCACTTTGAAGGATCGATAGCGCATGTCCCCTTTTACAGGAATAATTGTGGGGTTTTCGGGATTGTAAATTCCCGAAGACATATATCTTCGAAGTGCACGCTTATAACTTGCTTTGAAGTGTTTCAAACCTTCCGGGCCGACCGGAGCAATACCTGTATATTTGTTTTTTGTGGCGTCTTGCTTAGGACGTCCTTTCGGAATGATGCGAGGTAATTCAAGCTCTTCGCCCAAAATATCCGCGAGTTCATCCATCGAAACATCTACTTCAAGTTGATGTTGTCCGGCATTTTCACCGGCGTGACCGTGCCCATCTTGTGGTTCACCATCCACCGCTTCGCCCGGCTGACCGCTTCCTTGACCGACACCACCCTGCTGTTTACTGCCGTATTTAAATCTTGGCGTATCGATATACGGCACAGGAATTTTGACAAAATCTTTTTCTCTTTTGCCAATCATTTCTCCGTGGGTCACATATTTTTTAAAGTTCTCTTTTATGCGCCCACGAATAATGTCTTTGAATCTATTGTGATCTTCTCGAATCGCCATTTGGCCTCTTCTATTTGTTCTTCACGTCCCCACGAGCAAAAATGCTTGCGACATATTGAAGTACATCGGTCGCAGAAATTTCATCGTAGCCAAAATCTTTTATGAGACGAGTTTTAACAATATCAATTTTCTCTTGCGTATCTTTATCAAGTGTTGAGCTCACCAACGAAGTGAGTTTGATACTGTCCTTTTGATCCTCAAAAAGCTTCAGCTCAAAAGCTTTGTGTAAGCGCTCGTTCATCTTGAAGTCGAACTTCTTATTTTCGGTTGCCAATCGACCAATGTAACCCATGGTCTCAAGCCTGAAATCATCTTTGCGTGACTCAGGAATTTCGATTTTCTCTTCTACCGCTCTCATCAGACGCTCATCTGGCTCTTCATCTTGTCCGGTAAATTGATTGCGAACTTTCTCTTTCGAAATATAGGCCTTCACATTATCGATATAGTTTGCACAAAGACGTGAAAGCGCTGAATCATCGGCGCTAATAGCACGTTGCACTTCTGCTTTGATGATTTCTTCATACTCTTGTTTTACAACGCCGAGCAATTCGCGATAGTCCCCTTTGAGTTCTTCGTTCGCGATCAAAGAGTGATGGCGCAAACCACTTTCAAGCTCATTCATCACCATAAATGGATTAACGGAGCCGCGATTTCCCTGCTGTGCCGCGACCAAGGCATTTGATAGTTTATCTTGAATATACCGAGGGGAAACTCCGTCGAGCCCTTCACGGGCAGCTTCTTTGCGAAGCTCTTTCACATTGTCTTCGGTGTAGTTTGGTAAGGTCTTTCCATCATATAACTTCATTTTTTGAAGACGCGTGAGATTGGCTTTTTTAGGTTTCTCGAGTCTGGTCAAGACGGCCCACATCGCCGCCATTTCAATTGTATGAGGGGCAATGCTGATGCCGCGAAGTTTTCGAGAATTGAAATCCTTTTTATAAATATTTACTTCATGCTTCCACTTGGTGATATAGGGAATGTCAATCTTAACGGTACGATCGCGAAGGGCTTCCATAAACTCGTTGTCCTGAAGACGACGATATTCGGGCTCGTTGGTGTGGCCAATGATCACTTCGTCAATATGAGTTTGTGCGAATTTTTTTGGTTTTACTCGGTGCTCTTGTGAGGCTCCAAGTAAATCGTAAAGAAATGCCACATCAAGCTTCAAAACTTCGACAAACTCAATCATACCACGGTTGGCGACATTGAATTCTCCGTCAAAATTGAAAGCTCGTGGATCTGAATCCGAACCGTATTCGGCAATTTTTCGATAGTTGATATCCCCAGTCAGTTCAGTTGAATCTTGGTTTTTTTCATCTTTTGGTTGAAAAGTTCCGATACCGATGCGATCTGCCTCGCTCAATACCATGCGCTTAACACGAATGTGCGAAAGCACTTTTCCAAGATCTCCGCGATAGTGCTCCATTAAGTTTCTGAAGATAAAGCGGCTCGGCGGCGACAGCTCGCCATCAATATTGATGCGAAAATCTGATTTGTTTCCGCGGTTGATTTCTTCAATTACTTTCGGTCGCAAATCTTCCGGAATAAGAAGCAAAGGTTCTTCATGCATTGGCGATACAAATACCTTGCAGTCTTTGCCCAGTATTGTACCCAGCTCACCTTTTTCATCTACCCATTCAAATGTATAGAGTGCACCTTGATCGGTTTTTGAATAGGCTTCTAGATTTTTCTTTAGTATTCGGCAGATAGTTGATTTTGCACTTCCTACCGGACCATGAAGCAAGATCACGCGTTTTTCAGTGCCGTAGCCAAGTGCTGCTGATCGCAAGACGTTGACTAGTTTCATGAGCGGAATGTCGAGACCAAATACCGCATCTTTACCATCATTGTCAGCGTCATCGAAAAATTTATAACGGACAACTTTCTTTTTGAATTCGGTATAGTCGGTCGTACCTTTTTCAATTATCATTTCATATACGCGCTGAAAAGCATTTCGCGTCACTCGCGGATTGGCTTTTACAAGCGCGAGATAATCATTGAAAGTACCTGACCAAGTAAGATCTCGGTAGAGTTGATTGCCCTGCCAATCTCTAAAGAGAGCATTAAAATCTAAAGTATTGTTGGTGGAGTTCGCTGCCATTCCACCCTCCTTTTCTTTTGGTGTAAGTCATTTTCAATGATTCAAATTAGTCATGAATCCGAGAGCATTGCCCTCTATAAATTATGCCCAATTCAAGCGAGAAAGGGTAAAGTTCTTTTTAATATTCACGCGCAATGATGTGGTTCAGGACTTAGGTACGCCTAGTGCCTCGAAACGTCCCGCGCTGAGAACCAAGCATAAGTAATTGATTTATTACTTAAAGCATTAAACTCCTGGCCTCGAGTTGCACACGACTCAATTTGTCGCGCCAAAACTTTAGACCCCGGCATACTGAAGTCTGACAACGGATTCTGAAACTGAAATATAGTATCCCGCTGCCGCTGCCGCGAAAATGGAATGAAAAAAGAAGCCTTATTTCTAAATAAAAATCCCCTTAAATCCTAATGAGCTTAAACCCCTCAGGTAATTTCAACTGAAATGTCGACGCTTTGATTTCAGTATCTTCTTCAATTTCATTGATACTGAGCTGGGTATTTATCTTCGCAGAGTCAATTTCAATCAAACGATGCCGCCCGTCTCTCTCTTGCCAGACAATTTGAATTGCAAGTGTTCTGTGACGACACAACTTCATTCGCTTCAATTGATCTAGTTCACAGTTCCATTCGGCAGCAGAAAGTGGTTCATCCCAAAATATATTGAAAAGCGCTACCGGTTCAATTTGCAGCTTTAAAATTTCTTGCATAGATTCGACATTTGCCGGTCCGACGATAAACTTCTTCTCACGAGCAAGTAAAATTTGCATTTGGTTTTCATTCCAAACAAAACTACCAACATAAACCCCGAGAATTGCGCTAATATCCATGCGCATATTTTTCGGACGCCGAGACACAACCTCGAGTGAGACTGTGTTTTTCTTGTCTTTAACTTTATCAAAGATAAGTGCCTTACCTTGCCACGCAAGGATCGACTTTTTTGAATGATCGAGAGCGTTCTCTTTGGTTTGATTAAAGGCACACGCTGAGAGAATCCAAACCAAAGCAAGAGACTTTAATAAATTAGTGCTTCGCACTCTCTTCAGGCGCATTGCTTGAGGCCGGCGCGCGATCCACGGCACTTTGATTTCCGGGATTTGTATTTTGCTGATCAATTGAAACAATCTTGGCCCTAATTTTTTTGGCAACATCTAAATTACCTTCTATTTCAGAAGCGCGAAGGTACATTTTCTTCGCTTTTTCGGGAAGTTGATACTTATAGTATGCATCCCCAAGATGTTCGGCAATGACACTTTCAGTTGGTTGCATTTTATACGCTGCCTCAAGAGTTTTAATCGCGTCAGAGGTTCGTCCGACCTTGAACTGAATCCAGCCGAGGGTGTCTAAGATAAAACCATCGTTTGGCTGCAATTCAATGGCATGTTTTGCAAGCTTTTCAGCATCATCCAAATTTAAATTGTGATCAGCATAGGTATACGCCAAATAATTAAGCGCCTGAATGTGATTATTATCAATTTCTAAAACCTTCTTCATTGTTGAAATGACTTCATCTGTTTTTCCGAGCCGATCCTGCATCGATCCTAAAAAGAAATTGAGCTGAGCATGTTTCGGAAATTTATCTACGGCTTGCGAAAGCATATCCACCGCACGCTTGTATTCTTTTTGATCATCTAAAAACGAAGCATAAAGCGCGTAGAGCTGGGGCTGATCTGCTTTGTTCTTGATTCCTTGTTGTACCGCCTCGACCGCATGTGGATAGTCATTTTTTGTCTTATAAAGATAAGCCGTATGAACTACCGATTCTACATAGTAACTGCTCGCAATCGGAATCAATTTAAATTGTGCAATGGCATTTGAAAAGTCTTTGGTTTCTTCGTAAACCGCGCCCAAATAAAAGCGTATTTTGTCGGAATAAGGTGCGCGACCCAAAATGTCTTCTAACTTTTCAATGGCAGCTGAGTATTTTTTTTGTTCAATCAAAATAAATGCAATTTTGACTTTTACATTTAGATTCGAGGCATCCGCAGACTCCATAATTTCGTATTGACGAAAAGCCTTGTCCATTTCTTCATCTTCTAAATAGATGCGGGCCAGATTTTCGGCAATGCTTGAATCCGGTTCGTTCTTTTCCTGATAACTGCGATAAAGCGTAATGGCCGTGTCTTTTTTTCCGTTGTTTTCATAGAGCTGACCAAGGGCCAAATATGCGTCAACAAAATTCGCTTTGGTCGCAATTGCCTTTTTGAAGATGGCCTCTACTTTTGCCACTACCTTCTCATTCGGCTGCTCTCCGGCCTGCTCAAGTAAGATGCGCCCAATATAGAATTGCGCCAAATGGGGGCTTTTATTTTTTGGATTTTTTGAAAGCTTTTCGAAATATTGAATCGACTCATTGTAACGCTTCAATTCAGCCAGCAGGGCCCCAATGAAAAGTGGCGCTTCAATACTTTCAGGATTCAATTTTAAAACTTCGTGATATGAACCGAGCGCTTCGTCATACATTTTCATGGCCGAAAACAGACCGCCTAATAAAAGATGGGCGTCGGCCAACTTGGGGTCTAACTCAAGGGCTACTTTCCCCTGTTCAATAGCTTCATTTACCATACCTTGCTTAACGTATTCGGCGGCCAAACGCAGTCGAACTACGGCCGACTTTGCATCGTAAACAAGAACTTGTTTGTACTCCTCAATGGCCCGTGCGGTATTTCCCTCCGCTCCATAAGTATCGGCTAACGTAAAATGATAATCGGCTTGATTTCGCAAATAGTTTTGATCAATCACGGCGCCGCTTTTTTTATCTTCGGGGATCCACATGGTTTTCGGTGAACGATCTGAGACATCGGCCGCAGATTCACGAAATATGGCTCCCGAACTATGATCTGCATTTACGACCTCATGGGTGGTCGCACAGCCTGAAAGCAGAAAAATCATAAAAGTTACAAATAGCTTAGATTCGTTCTTGCGGGGCATTCGCGGCCTTTCCATCAGGGGAGTGCCTGCGCACTTCCGTTGTTTTCTGATCGGAGGCTTTCGAATGATGCTTAATACGAGGGTTCGATATTCCTAGGGAATTGGCATAAAACTAGACAAAGGAAGCAACCTAACAGGGGCTTTCGCAATTACTCGGTTTTTTTGTTTGAGCCATCATAAACAAAACCGATATCGTCCCCACCAAAGACTTGAGCCTGTGTATCAAATTTATCCAGGTTTGATTCGAGCTTCTTATTTGGACCAGCCGAAACGACTAGTACTTTCATGCCGCCACTCTGATTCTTAATTATTTTGTAATGGTAGGGCAACCCCCACGGATCTTCAGAAATGAGGGAGCTACCGTCTTCGCTAACAGATGCCGGTCCACGCATAGAAACAGGCTCTGTTCCATTTTTAGCAAACATTTGCATGGCAATATGCTCGGTCTCGGCCTGGGCCTTATTGGCCACCGAATCTTGAAAGGCTTCAGTCATAATGCCGCCTGAGACCGAAAATACGATAACCAGGAGGGCCATGGTCACGGCCAGGTCTGTGGTCTTGAAGTTTTTGGTTACTTTGGAGGCAGCGACTTTAGAATGGGACTCAAATATTTGATTCACTTTTGCCTCGCCATAGCGTGTTATTGACCAGATACTGTACTTTCGGCAGGCCCTACTAAGAACTTGATGATCTAATGCAGATATTTTTTAAAATTTATGCCCAATATTTAACCACGGCATCGTTGATATGTGACCTATTTATAGGCCTATGCATGCTGAAAACTTGCAGAATTCTTCAACAACTGACCCTTGACAAGGGGTGTCTCCGGGATTATTGTCGCCAGCGATCCGGGGCAAGTATTTGTAAAAGGGGACCTAAAATCCCCCAACCAAAATAGAAGAGGAGATCTTCCAAATGGGAGGCAATTTGATCAACCAAACACAAGAAACTCTTGGTGTCGTAACTAA
>JAYUEN010000385.1:0-3874 GCA_043739185.1 Bdellovibrionales bacterium | reverse complement strand
GTCGAGTTTCTTTATGGCTCTCATGATATCCTCCTGGGTTGACCAGAAGCTTATCAATCTCTCGAAAAAAAATCAGCAGTACCGGATGCAGTGGTTACTCGATGGTTGCGTCACTGTTTTTACGCGCTTTGAATTCACGGGATTTAATGTTTTTGCGGCTGAGGTCGAAGAGCAAGGTCGGCTGGTTTATATTGACGGCTGCAAAGATACTTTGATTATAGGTCCGCCGCGAATGGGTGATCCCTGTCTCAACGCCCTCTATTTTCCCAAAGGAACGGATCAGACCTTTCACACCCATCCGTCTATTCGGCTGGGATATGTCTTGCGCGGCTCTGGTGTGGCTTGCAGCAATAATACGGAAAGCATACTGACTGCCGGAGACGCATTCTGCATTGAAGCAAACGAACGGCATCGATTTAAGACAATAGGTTCAAACATGGTCGTTATTGCTTTTCATCCTGAGAGTGATTGGGGCCCCTCAGATGAGAAGCATCCTATGATAAATCGCACCGTAATTGGTCAATAGTATTAATCTTTTTAAAGGCTAACGTGGTCATTTTAAATCTTTTTATTGTTGGACCCCTGATCCTTTTTGCATTTATTTTTACGGATGGGGACGGCAACTGGGCCGAGAAGCGATTTACCCTGTCAAGACAGACCACCCCATCTTTTTTATTGGTTTGTCTAGGATTGTATATTCTGACGCCGATAGGATTCTTATTTTACCTTACCAAAATCGCGTTTGACTGCCTTCTCATTTTCAAATTAAAAAAGTCGCATATTAAATATTTTATCGCTTACCAGCTTTTACTTGTATGTTTTTTAAAATATTTTCATAAAGGCTCATTTACTTTTCTAGAAAATTTAGGTCTTGGCTATCAGCTCTTAAGTGTCATTGGCTTTTCTATAGATCGCGTCGAAAACGCAAGCCTGGAGGCCACTCAATTGAGTTTTTTTGAAAGTCTGCGCGGCATGTTGGTGCCAAGCTACTATATCGCTGGCCCAATCGAAAAAGTTCAAAAAATAGCAAATCGGTTGGTTCATCCCGCCAAATTAGATTTTAATATGGCCGTTGTTCTTATGGCCTCCGGAGTTATTAAACTTTCATTGAAAAGCTTTTTTGGCGATCACAATTTGAATTTTGGTACACTCTATGCGGTTTTGTTCTCAAGCGTATATTTTTTTCTCGATCTTTCGGCCTATTCTGATTTGATACAGGGTCTGTCAAAATTTATTGGACTAGACCTCAGCTATAACTTCAATTTACCTTTCTTGCGCTCATCCGTTTCATCCTTGTGGAGAAATTGGCATATTTCTCTCTATAATTGGTTTACTGAGTATGTTTTTGAACCCTTGGTCTACTCAAAAAAAATGAGAGCCCTAAGTCCTCTTATGCGATATTCGCTAGGAGTTATGGTTTCTTTTTTGCTTATCGGAATGTGGCACCGAATAGGTTTGAATTATCTTATTTGGGGGGCGTCCGCCACAACTTTTGTGATCCTTGAGCAAATGTTCTTTGCAGAGGGACACAAACCCACTCGAGGGCTTTCGCCCTTAGGGATACTGTATGTCCTCGTGACAATGGGCACGTTGAGATACATAACGATGGCGCCGGACCTCACCCTTTCTCAATTTAGTATTGAAGCGCGCAATTTTATGAATACCCACGTATTTCATCCTAACTGGACAGAAGAGTGGCTTCTCGTTGGACAGCTTATCTTCACAATCCTTTTATTGAGTTTTAATGACTTTTTAATTCTCAGAAAATCGCAACGCCTAACTAAAGTCGGGTGGACTCTTTTATATGTTCTTATCGCTTCCGTTTTTTATTTCTCAATGTATTCGTCTGGCGATCAGACTTTCTCTTATGGGCGAATTTAAATGAAAAGAATATTCTCCCTATTTATTATACTTGTAACAATTGTTCTGGGTGCCACACTCCAATCCATTCTGTTTAGGAATGAGCAACAGCAAGTTGTTTTTAGATTTATCGAAGAAAGAATAACCAAAATTCAAGAAGTCCTTCTAGAAGAAAATTTCAACAATAAGGATCTTATTTTTTTTGGAGACTCCGTGGCTGAGAATCTGGTTGATCCGAAATCCTTCGACTACCAAAGTAAGTGGACCCGTAGTTACAACTTCGCGATGCCGATCAGAGAGCTAGATGTAAACCTCAGCCTCTTGACTTGGTTTAACAAAGCTTTAGAGCATAAAGCTGATTTAGCTCAGCTGAATATTGTTTTTGAGCTATCGTTTTTGCAACTTGGTTCCGACTCAACTCATGCTCAGTTTGTAAACGCGCTTTCAGCTTATAATTCACATCAATTGCCCGTAGCTAAAAATTTCGATTTATTAACTCAGGTTATGCCTCTCGTTACTTCGATAAAAACTCCTTACATACAGACTCAATTGGCAGTTGTTGATTTGCTCATGAGTATTTCAAACCTAAGTTTATTCGAGAAAAGCGACCTCCTACACTTTGAATGGATAAATTTTAATAAATTGGTGCTTGTCGAGCGCTGGAGCAACCCAAAACTTTTTGATCCGAGCTGGGACTCCTCACGCCGAGGATATTTTGATTTTAACTATTCAAAAAACCGTGAGCTTCTTGATAAAATGAATTCGGTTGCGAGCTCCCCCTCTGCCCAAAAAATTTTTTACAATTTTTACAAATCAAATCTCTGTAATGAGGACTCTGAGCGCGCCTGGGACGGATTTGATAGTTTACTCGCACAGCTCAAAATTACCAAAAGCAAGGTACATAACTTGGTTGTGGTCATCGCACCAATTTCGCCGACCCTATATGACGCTAAAAAATGTCACACCAAAACAGATGTCTACCTAGAAAAGATTCGAAACTTAGGCATAATCGTGATCGACCAATCTAATGCGATTCAACCCGATTGCTTTTTTGACCTTGTCCATGTCAATGAACTTGGCGCGCGTGAATGGACAAAGCTTCTCATCTCAGACCTTAACAAGTCTTTTGCACCTTGATTTCTCTGTTCAGCTACTTGCATAAAAACCCTATACGATATCCCTAACTTTTATACTTCAGGAAGCTTCTTCGATCATCACATTTAAATGGCGCCGTTTCGACAATTACGATTGTATATATTTAATCGCTTAATAGCCGCGATTGCGACGTCTCCGAGGTATGTTAGCGGCACAATTCATGCAAGGTTTACACTCATCCTTCAAACCGGAGCTTTTATGTTTTTTAGAGCTTTCAATATATTATCGCTGACGTCTCTCCTCTCGTTCTCGTTGCATGTAAAAGCCGATATTCAGTGCGCGGGGATTGATGGCGCAAGCTTGAGCCTTGTATCCAATGCGCTAAATGTCTCTGAAATGCATTTTTCGGCAAATCACAATCGAAATGCCTTTGATGATATTGAAAAGGATTTTGTTTGTGTTAAAAGCAAGCATTTCGAAGGATTGGTTTCCTGTCATGATCAGAGCTCTTCTGATGATCTGGCAATGGCTGATGTTCTTGACAGTTCTCTCGATCAAAAGGGAAATGAAATTAACAAGCGCACCATACGTTTTGAGGTCAAGGTAAATAGTGAGGTTCATACTTACCTATTCAATGCGAACTTTTGCAGTCACTGATAGCTTGGCGGAAAGACAGGGATGGTCTCGGGCTCCTGCCCTCGACCCCTTCGGGGCTGGCGCGCAAAAATATCTTCCTAATATTTTTGCCGAACCCTGAGGTTGATTCCAAACTCGGTCTTCAACAAATAAGAAAGCCAAAACAAAGTATTGGCTTTCTTATTTGGCGGATTCGTCGCAAAATGACTTGTTTCAACTACTTAACGAATCCGCCATGCTATTATAGCACAAACTTCTTTCTTCATCACTTCTAGCGTGAGCC
>JAYUEN010000384.1:0-1204 GCA_043739185.1 Bdellovibrionales bacterium | reverse complement strand
CCTGCCGCGATGGCTGGGACGAGATTTTAAAACCGCAGCTGGATTATCGGCATAAGCCATGTAATTTCATCGAGATCATGCCAAGGCTGGATGAGCATTTGAGACGGAAGTAAGAAGCGATCAGCCATCCTTGTTGTGGCTTTGACTAATTGTAGCTATCCAATTTCTTAAAACTAATAGCTGGGCTCTGAAATGAAATCTCCAAAGTCGTTTTCCAAACGAAAGATTTTAGGCACGATAAAGTATTTCACTGTACTTGCCGTAGGGGGCATTTGCGCATACGTGATGCAGTCCTATTTTGAAATTCCTAGATATATAGTTATCCTTTTTCTTTTGGCTTTATTTTATGTCGAGTATCGAATTAGCTGGCTACGAGAAAAAATTGGCCTGGACGAATTGCCGACATTTGATGATCAAATGGATTTTTTAGGGCAAAAAGCGATTGTACCAAAGCATGTGCCTTCTGACCCAAGCACTTACCCCATGCAACTTTCAAAAAGTGAACAGCAATTTTTCAATGACTTTGACTTATTCGCTGAAGTGGTAAACTATGAATTAGAAGACACACCATGGCGACTTCAAACTTTAGCCGACACTGACGTTGGGACATTGGAAAGTGATGGTCCGATGTTCGGTAGAAAATACGCGCTTTTTTTCGGTGCAAAGCAGAACGGGGAGTTAGAAGTTCACGGCTTACACAATTATACATTTAATTCGCCAAATGTTTACGTAAAAATTGAAATTTATAACGCACGCAAATTTCCACTTTGGCTCTTGGGCTCTGTTATTTCAACCATCGAGGAGCTAACTTGCAGTAACGCAAAAGAAAAAAGTGAAGCGGACATTAGGTTGAATACAGCAATGTTAAAGGTACTTTGGCCGCTGAATCAGCAAGTAGTCAATTTGGATGAACTTGAACTCTTCTATTCTGGCAGCGCTGAATATTATCTGCAGAGAGCATCTGTATTTTCAAAGCGATGCTAATTTTTGTGCCTGAGATGGCTCATTGCGAAGTTCCTCCCCACTAGAAGGAGCGTCAGTAATTAAAAAATAGTTCTTGCTTTGTTCTATATTTTGTTTCATGTTCTGTACATGATTTCACTCGTCACCATGCGCCCTTCGGTGGGCTTTGAATCGGGAGGTTTCACGTCGCTGCCGCAGATGGAGCGCGGGCGGGGCGCGCGCAGCAATCCGGCGGGGCGCT
>JAYUEN010000383.1:0-3899 GCA_043739185.1 Bdellovibrionales bacterium | reverse complement strand
TGGTTGAACTCCCTACTTTTGCTCAAATGAAGAAAAAATTGAAAGCGGAGCATCTTCAAATTTTAGCCGTCAATCTCGAAGAAGATGAGGGTGGCAAGAAATTTGCCCAAGATTTTTGGGCACGAAATAAATTTGATTTTTTAAGTTTTTTTGACCCTACAAAAGAGTTGGCGCAGAATTTTCAAGTCGACTTACTACCCTCGAATTTTGTAATTGATAAATCTGGTCGTCTCGCGTTTAGCGGATTCGGCTCAACGGATTGGGGCAGCTCACAAATTGTTGATCTCATCGATGGTCTTTTGCAAGAACCCGCTCAAGAAATTGCCAAACGCCCAGATATTCCCGCCAAATCTTCGAGTATTATTCCAATCAAAAATGGCCCAAGAGATGATGAAGCTGCCGAAGAAGATGTCGATTAAATACTTGCTTCGGGTGCTGAAAGCGAAGCTTGAACGGCCTTTTGTTTACCTTCTATTTCGTCAAGCTTTTCATACAAAAGAATAAAATCTGGTTCGTTTAAAACTTTTTTCACGCCAATGACGTAATCTAAATCAAGACGGTCCTTTACAACCCATGCATTCTTTGGAGCTGAATCAAAACAAATCTCAAAAGTTTCAATGGTCGGATAAAGCATGATGAAAATATTGCCGCCGCGCCTTTGAGATTTGTATCGTGAATTTTCTCTTAAAGTTTTATAGCGCTCTTGCAGATTGAAATAGACCTTGAGTGCTTGGGCTTCTTGGTGCTGAGCAAAGTAAATGCGAATAGGTCCGTCGAAAATGGCGGCATTGAAGACAGGTGAAAAGAATTTGGATTGCGTTACAAATGTGGCGCTTTCTTTCATCTGCTATCTCCTTGGTTGAGTTGTCTTCGTATGCATCGGTTTATCTAAGCCTAGTCAGGTGTCGCAATTGAATGCAAATACTTTTTTTGCTCTAAACCAGGTTTCACGAACTGGTGAACTTGCAATTTGATAGAATAAATCCTCAAGGGGAGATTTCAAAACGACGAAGTTTGCATCCTTTCCTGGTTCGAGAGAACCAATCGAAGCTTGCTGACCCAATGCATAGGCCCCACCGATTGTATAAGCACCAATGACCTCAGCTAAAGTCATTTTCATTTCAATTCTTGCAAGCACACCGACTAGACTCAAATCTTGAGTCGGGCAAGTTCCAGGATTGAAATCCGTCGCCAGAGCCACGCGAGCCCCCGCATCGATCAATGCCCGCGCTGGAGGAAATGCACACTTCATATAAAGATCTGCACTTGGTAATAGCGTACAGGTCACATTCGACCTCGCCAATTTTGCTATTTCATTTGCACCCACCTGAATGAGATGATCAGCACTCAAGGCTTGGTTTGCAATTGCCAAATCTGCGCCACCACTTAAGCTGAACTGATCCGCATGAATACACAAATCCAGGCCTAATTTGCGTGCCGCTTGTAAATATTTTTGACCTAATTCTCGAGAGAAAAATCCGTTTTCAACAAAAATATCCACACGCTGAGCCAATTTCTGACTTTTAATTCTGGGAAAATCTTTTTGAATAATACTTTCAATATATAGCTCAGCACTTTTAAATTCAGGAGGCAAAGCATGTGCCCCTAAATAAGTTTTAATAATTTGAATTTTTTTAAGTTCGTTTGCTACTTTTAATATTTTTCTTTCGCCTGAAAAATTTAAGGCGTATCCACTTTTGACTTCAAGACTTGTAACCCCTTGCTTGATAAAAGCCTCAACTCGTTCCTGACCGGACTTTAAAAGTTCAGCGTGAGAAGCTTTACGAGTTTTGCGAATACTTGATAAGATTCCGCCACCAAGGCGTGCAATTTCTTGATATGAAACGCCCTGATTACGCTGATCAAATTCAGATGCGCGGCTTCCACCAAAAAGCAAATGCGTATGACTTTCAACAAAGCCAGGCAAAACTATTGCCCCAGAAAGCGTAACTTCTTTTTTAACTTTGTTAAATTCTTTCGGAAGTCGCTTTTCTTCTCCGACCCAAACAATTTTACCGTGAGCGCTTACCATTGCCGCATTTCGAATCAGATCGAGGTCCGAAAGTAGTATTCTTCGGCCTTCTTTTTTTGCAGCTTTTGTTAGCGTATACAACTCTACGATTTGAGTAAACACACACATTTGAGAACGACTATGGTCTAGTTTCATTCTCTCAGTTTATGAATGACAAGCTCGCCTCGTCAACCTCATGATTAAAACATATGGAAAATCTCATGGAGCGTATCGATCATTCAAAAACAATTATCGGCTGGAAGGAATGGCTCTCACTTCCTGAGCTCGGCATTCACTTTATTAAGGCCAAAATAGATACGGGCGCCCGTACCTCTGCCCTGCATGCTTCTAGCATTAAAATAAAAATAGTTCGCGGGCATAAAATAGCATGCTTTACCATCAGTCCACTGCCAAAGCGTTCGGACATTATTGTGAGCTGCGAAGCGCGAGTCATTGACGAACGCATGGTGAGTGATTCAAGTGGCCGCCGTGAAAAACGCTATGTCATTCAAAGCCAACTCGAAATTGCAGGCCGCGAGTGGCCAATTGAAATTACTCTCGCCAATCGTGAAACCATGTCGGCCAAAATGTTGCTAGGTCGAAGTGCCATGAAATACTTAATGGTTGATCCAACTAAAGTGTATTTACTAGGAAGACCTAAAAAGATGTTGAAGTCTTATCAAAAAATAAAAAAGAAGAAATTGGTTAAAAAAGTCTCAAAGAAAATAGAAGGTTCAAAGCCATGAAAATTGGAATCCTCTCGCGAAAAAGGGATCTTTACTCAACCAGACGAATTGTTGAGGCCGGTGAACAACGCGGCCATAGTATGCGAGTCATTGATCCCTTACGCTGCTATATGAACATCAATAAAAAAAGTTTATCTATTCATTACAAGGGAGAAAGCTTGGTTGGCTTCGACGCCATCATTCCCCGCATTGGCGCGAGTGTTACCTTTTACGGAACCGCAGTTGTCAGACAATTTGAAATGATGGGTGTCTACTGTTTAAATGAATCTCAAGCTATTTCGCGCTCACGCGATAAATTGCGCTCACTGCAACTCTTATCACGTCAGGGAATTGGCCTACCCAATACCGGATTTGCCAGCTCACCAGATGATAAAAGTGATTTGATGAGCCTTATTGGCAAACCGCCCTTTGTGATCAAACTTTTAGAAGGAACACAAGGCAAGGGAGTTGTCCTCACTGAAACTAAAAAGGCCACTGAGAGTGTGATCGATGCCTTTCGAAATCTAGACGCAAATTTTTTGGTGCAAGAATTTATTGAAGAAGCTCAAGGTGCAGATATTCGCTGCTTTGTAGTTGGAGATTCTGTAATCGCCAGCATGGAAAGAAAAGCCAAAGAAGGCGAATTCAGATCGAATCTTCATCGCGGCGGCAAAGCTTCGTTAGTTGAAATAACGAATGAAGAAAAAACCATGGCAGTTCGCAGTGCTGAAATCATGGGGCTCAATGTTGCGGGCGTTGATCTTATTCGCTCCGAACAAGGCCCACTCGTACTTGAAGTCAATTCCTCACCTGGATTACAAGGAATTGAAAAGGCAACCGGCAAAGATGTTGCCAATATGATTGTTGAGTTCCTAGAAAAAAACGCTGCCCCCGGAAAAACCGCCACGCGCGGAAAAGCCTAAACTTGGCATAACTTTAGCACTTCCTCATATTGGAGCTAAAGTTATGAATAGACGCCAAATTTGGAGCCTTTTTCTCATCATATTTCTGACACTGTCTATGCCAAAATTGTCATTTGGCCAAATTTGCCTTGATCTCTTTAATCAGGACCAAAAAGACTTGAGCCTCAGAAGAGATTTGAAGGTACCTGAAAGTAGTGCTCTTTTTAAACAAATCCTTATAGATCTTTTTATCCCATCGCA
>JAYUEN010000382.1:0-1212 GCA_043739185.1 Bdellovibrionales bacterium | reverse complement strand
TCACCTTGGTGTGCAAATTCAAATGCGTAGCCCCTAGATTTTGTGGCGAATCAAAAACATTTAAGCCAATGCCAATGACACAACGGCCTTCACGACCTACTAAAATATTTTCGATTAAAATTCCACACAATTTATCTTTTCCAATTAAAATATCATTAGGAGCTTTAAGGGAAAAGTTGAGCTGCAAATTCTTGTCATTCAAAAAATGTTGCGAAAGATTTTTATACAACGCCAAACCAACCAGTGGAGCTAAAATTGGTTGGGGATTTTTAACAAAGCTAAAACTCCACGAGGACAAAAAGCATTGGCCTGCGCCGAGATCCTGCCAAGAATTTTGATTGCGTCCGCGCCCTGCACTTTGATGATTGGTAAGATATACTTTGCACGGAGCCGTTATTTGTGAGGCTTCTTCTTTGGCGATGCGATTGGTGCTGGTACTTTCATTTTCAAACCAGGTTTCAATATTGAGCTCGGCCAAAAGCTTCAGGCTGGCACGAGCAAGATCGAAGTTCATTTGCTTGTGCTCTTATGCCAATCAAAAATCAAACTGACATCTGCAGTAGGGGCGGAGTGGGTGAGAGCACCGACGCTGATATAGGTTACGCCGAGTTCAGCAACTGAGGCCACGCGCTCGAGGCTCATATTTCCGCTCGCTTCAGTTAAGATACCTGCTGGTATCAATTGCAATGCGGCCTTCATAGTTTCTAAACTCATATTATCTAGCAAAATACAGTCGACATGAATCGCAACTGCTTCTTTGACTTGTTCGAGGCTGCTGGCTTCGACTTCGATCTTTTCTTTGCAATGTTCACGAATGCGCTCAACCGCCTTGGTGAGGCCGCCTGCGACGCTAATGTGATTGTCCTTTACTAAAATGGCATCTGATAAATTGCTACGATGATTGGAGCCGCCACCATGAACGACGGCTTTTTTCGCAAGTTCGCGATAGTTCGGCAAAGTTTTTCGCGTATCTAAAATGATAGTTTTGGTATGAGAAACTTTGTCGACAAATCGGCGCGTGAGACTTGCGATTCCTGAAAGATGTCCGAGAAAATTGAGGCTCACACGTTCGGCTTTCAGAACTTGAATGAGGTCGCCAGTGATATGACAAATGACTTGGCGGTCTTTTACCGCTTCACCTTCTTTAAAAAACCAGTGAACGCGAGCGGTGGGTTCAAGCACCATTATGCTTTCTTCAAAAGGGCCGCAGCC
>JAYUEN010000381.1:0-1214 GCA_043739185.1 Bdellovibrionales bacterium | reverse complement strand
TATTAGAATTTGGAGTAGTAGCCCACAGACTCTACTCTTAAGCCCGCCCTAGGGGGATTCTCTCCCTAGGGTATTTTTGGGG
The DNA here is from genome assembly GCA_043739185.1 of Bdellovibrionales bacterium. Classification (GTDB taxonomy): domain Bacteria; phylum Bdellovibrionota; class Bdellovibrionia; order Bdellovibrionales; family JAMPXM01; genus JAYTQQ01. Next base: position 1,132 of record JAYUEN010000381.1, on the reverse strand, counting down.
TGATACGGGCATTTTTCATGACAATTGCAATTATTCTTGCAATGAAAGAGTTATGAAAAACATATTGTCACTGTTGGTATTGATCTGTGTATTGGGAAGTTCGAAATCAGATGCATTGGCTGCAATTTCGCTAAAGGCATTTCGTGATCGACCTAAATTAGTTGTGGTGATTGTGATTGATCAGTTTCGTGCTGATTACCTCACCCGTTTTGAAAAACGATTTAAACCCGCCGAAGCTCAATCGAAGCTGGGTGGCCTCAATTATCTCATGGCCAAATCGGCCTATTTTCCTTTTGCTAAATACGATATTTTACAGAGCATGACTTGTCCTGGGCATGCAACCATCATGACTGGCTCTTATCCCTATATGAATGGCATTCCTTTGAACGAATGGTTTGATCGCACTGAAGGTCGAACGCTTTATTGTGTTGAAGATAAAGAGTCAGGAATGTCGCCACGCAAATTGATTGGCACTACCGTAAGTGATGAAGTGAAAATGGCCGGTAAAAAGGCAAAAGTGATTTCAGTAGCCTTAAAAGATCGTTCGGCCATCATGTTGGGTGGGCATCGAGCGGACGCGGCGTTTTGGTTATCAAATGATTTTAGATGGATTAGTTCCAAATACTATTTTGCAAAAGCAGAAGTACCAGCTTGGGTCGAGAAACTGAATTCGGATTTGGCGAAGCAAAAGGGCCAGAACTATATTTTTAAATCGGAAGGGACAGGAAGCGGCTATTCCGAACTGTCGCAAGATTTTTCACATGAGACCAGTATTGGCGCCCGAGATTCATTGGCCTATCCACTGGGTTTGAAAATTACAACTCAAATGGCAATTCAAGCACTTCATGAATACAAATTAGGACTTGGTCCAGACACAGATTTCTTAAGCCTAAGTTATTCATCGCACGATTCACTTGGCCACGATACCGGTGCCAATAATCGCGAAATGGAGGAAATGACAGTTGCAGAAGACGCAAATATTTCAGAGCTCATAAATGCGGTTCGCGAACAAATGAAAACTCACTTTGGAGATGTGGTTTTTGTATTAACTGGTGATCACGGGGTCGCACCAAGTGCGGCTTTCGCCAAAGAATCTAAGCTCGAAGCGGACACCTTTAATTATAAAAAAATG
>JAYUEN010000380.1:0-1217 GCA_043739185.1 Bdellovibrionales bacterium | reverse complement strand
CGAGCAAAACTTTACCCTTGAAATCAGATAAGTTGATTTGTTGAAGCCTCGATCGATTGGCAACTCGCTATGTCTGTTTAAGACAGTATTTAGTTTTTAAATGCTCGGCTAGAAAATAGAGACTCAAAGCCATACAAAAATGCCAAATCATATGCAGCTGAAAGAAGTGATTTTCAGCATTGCAATAAGTCTTTGTTGAATCAAAAATAAGTGAGACTCCTCCGATTAGAAATAGACCGCCAATACGATAGAGGTTTTTTGTATTCACGTTTTCTCCAATATTTCGAATCTCCCATACCAATAGACCTGCTCCTATCAAGAGCAATAGTGAGACTGAAAATTCATAGAAGAAAAATATGAATGCAACACTCAGACCGAAAGCGGCGAGAAATATTTTTAAAATAGAAAATTGAATTTTTTTGAAATGGTCAGAAATGTTGTAAGCTAGTACTAAGCTCAGTATCGAGAAAATCGCAGCAAAATCGAAAAAGCCAAAAAATTCAGTCGCCGAGGCGTGAGCTAAACTCGAGGAAAAGGCGATCAGCAGGCTGCAAAAGCCGACTCCGAAATCGACGCGATTTTTATCATTCAAAAATCGCCTAATAAGAAAGCCTGATACTATAAAAAAACTAATATTTGAAAATGTGTTTGCGGGCTCTCGGATCCACGAACAAATGCCAACCTCACAAACCGGAAAACTTGCGCTTTTAAAATAAGACCAAGGACAAATCTTTTCTATGTTTGAAATCATCAACCACCGTCCTAAATTTTGTTTCTTATTTTGTCAGCTCGCTCTGCGAGAAAATAAAAAAGGGGAGCCTGTTTTGTGCATTCATCCGGTACTGGGAATTCATTAACTGGTTCCTTACATTGTCGATGGCAGTTTTTTTCCTGTCTGTATTTGGGCATGTTGCCGGTTTGCATTTGTTCAATTTCAGCATCTCGTGAGTCCGTTGGTTGGACACGCTTTAGTTTCTATAAAAGAAAATATGGTGGCGCTCAGGAGTGCCCTTTCATGAATGAGCCAAGAAATGACATTTGAACTATGGATTCATTTGAAGTTCGTTATTATTTGCCCGCAAGTAGGAACGTTTTGCTTTCACAAGCGCATTCTTAAGCAAAACTTCCTCTGATAGCCACTCGTTCTCGCTTGCTGATGAGGCTTTAATGTAAGCCTCTTTTAGAGCTTTTAGATTTTTTTCTATGACCGGAATTGT
>JAYUEN010000379.1:0-3914 GCA_043739185.1 Bdellovibrionales bacterium | reverse complement strand
TATTCGCCTTTTGGCTCAAGTAGCCTTTCGACTCTTTCACGAAAAACTGCGGCATCTGGAAAATAAATTTTAAATGGCGCTGCCAGTGCCTTTGAGTTGGACCACTTCGAATAAAACTTCAACATAAATAGATTTTCTATATCCCGCCAGGCTTCAAGTACAGAGGGAGCGTCGAATTGAAGAATAACTCCGTGGTTTTCAAGCAAAATGCAGTCGGCTGTAGAGTGGGCGCCAACGGCAAAACTAAGTTCGAGCCCAGGAATTGTGGCTTCAATAAATTCAAACTCTAGTCGCAATTGACTTGGCAGAGACAAAACGAATTCATCCCAACTAAAAGGATTTTGCGAATAAATATGGTACATGAGTAGCGAAGTCAAAGAGTGAAAGTGGCATACAAATTTTTTTTCACAAAAACTATGCATGCCAGTTTCCATTGAGGGGCGAAGGCCATTTTCACTTGATGAGTTTTTTAAAAGTTCAGCATACTGGGTTTCGGCATTTTCGCATTTGTCTTTGAGTTTTGAAATGGACGAAATGAATTCCTTCAATTGAACCTGCGTTATACCCCGGTCCTTGCGCACCTGATCGAGGCGAAAGCCAGAGGCTTTAATAGACATATAGTTGCCTATCTTTTCAGAAATATTACCGCCTTGGCCTTGGGTCCAAAATGGAATTTGGGAGCCAATCAGCTCACAAAGCTTCAGAAAATCATTTGATATTTTTTTCATTCGAGTAAACCTCTGGCGGCAAGAGCTTCTTCAAGCGTGCGTCCTCCGGTAAATTCTTGCACGAGCTCTGTATTCATTCCAAGCAGTTTAGCCTCTTTTAAGTCCGCTAACTCGTCATTTCCTATCATCAAAGAATTTTTAGCAGACGTATTCATTCGAGTTAGGGCAATCTGAAATATCTTGGCGGAACTTTTCTCTACGCCAGCCTCTTCGGAGGTGACCATGAGCTCAAAGAGTTGAGAATCAGGATCCATTTCATTTAGCTTTAAAATTTGAGTGCGCAAAGTTTCATTGGTGATAATCGCAAGGCGACAATTCTTCTTTACGCGTTTTAGAACCTCTGCCCTTTGCAAAAAGACCCATTGTTGAGCTATTACTTGAGTTAGGGCACTTTCGTAAATCTCAAGTTGTCGAATCAACTCTCTGGCACTGAATTTTGCTTGAGTTTCAAGAAGGCGTTTCACATAGGCCCATCGATTATGTGAGCTGGTATGATTTTTCCCCATACATGATTTGGCTTCATCTCGCGCGTGGCAGAACGGAGTAGAATGTGGATCAATTCCTATCGCAGCATAAGCCTGTGCATATGCTTTGTTCGAATCAATGAGGGTGTCATCTAAATCGAAAAAAACCACATCAAGTTTATTCAAAAGATCTGCCTTTCAGAACAAAATGAGTCAATGAAGTGGAAATCAATAATTCTAAAGGCATGTGAAATATCTAGCATTCAGACATTTGGCGATCAAGAACTAACCTAAGTGAACTCATTTTATGATGCTACTTAAGGCGAAGCTGTTTTCTAATGAATGATTTGAGTTTGGGCCTAGCTGTAAAGAAGCGACTAATAAGGGTACGAAAATCTTGCTCGGAGGAGGGCTTAATCCATTCTTTTTTAGCAAATTCCTCGTAAATTGCGATGGCCTCAGGAGAAAAGTACTGCATTTGTGATCTTTTGCGCTCAGCTAAATGTTCTAATTCAAATTTTTTAGAGGAGCTGATACCGAGCGTATTAAACTGGGCAATAGGCAAAGGCACATATTCCGTCTTCAATTGGTATTTAACTATCGCTCTCAAGAAAAAATCATAGTCAGCTACAATTTTAAAGCTTTCATCATAAAGCCCGCATAGATCAAAACTTTCCCTGCGGATAAAGGCGCTGGGGTGCCAAATAGTTGAATGCATAAGATGTGAAAAAGTAATATTTGAAGGAGAGCGACCGAAGCTTAGATTCCCAAGGCTATCTTCAATATATATATCACCATAAACGATACTTGCATCTGTTAATTTAGGGGCAATGTTCTCCAAAACCATTGAGTTTACTAAAAAGTCTCCGCCGTTTAAAAACAGGAGCCATTCTCCTGTCGCGAGTTTTAATCCCTTGTTTTGCGCATTAAAAATTCCAGAATCGGGTTCGGAAACGAAATGTCGAATTTGTGGGCGAAATTTTTCTAATATAGCTTGAGTTCGATCCGTCGAAGCGCCATCAATCAGAATCCACTCATAGTCTTTGAAGCCTTGAGCTGAGATGCTTTGAGCCGTTTTTAAAATACGGTCTTCTTCATTTCTGCAGACCGTGATCACCGATATCTTAGGCATATTAGTAATGAGAATTAACATGAGGCGTAGCGACAAACAAGAAAGATATTTTTAGTATCGGCGCTAAGCTATTGATCAGAATTTAGGGCAATTATGTTGAGAAAATTTGCTAAAAAAATGCGAAAATTGAGCACGCGAATATTGCGGCCTGTGCGACAATTTGGAACCGAAAAATCCAGTTTGAGTATTGTAGTGTTAAATTGGAACCGAAAGAATCTTTTAGAAAAAACTATAAATTCTCTCTTGATGACGGCCACTAATGAGCTTGAATTCTATGTGATTGATAATGGATCGAGTGATGGCTCGAAAGATTATCTAGCTAAGATTGCTAAACAAAATTCTCGAATCACGCCGGTATATCTTAGTGAAAATAAGGGGGGCGAGGCATTCAATGAAGTATTGCCTCGTTTGAGTGGAAGATTCATTCTGATTAGTGAGAATGACTTAGAATACAAGCCAGGTTGGTTTGAGGAAATGATTCAAAAATTTGATGAATTTCCTGAGCTCGGCCAATTGTCGCCGTTTAGTCCTTTTCCGGATGCCGAGGCCGGAGAACTTTGGGTTGTTAAAGAATTTGATGAAATCAAGAAATCTCATAATAGTTTGTATCTGGCTTGCGGTAACGTGGGTACTTCGTCTCTCATTCGGCGCGAAATCATTTCTCGTGGGGTACGATTTAAAAATATTGTGTCTCAAGATGGAAAATCGAAAATGCCTGCCGATGGTGATTTTTCTGCAGATATCAAGCGCCTTGGCTACCAATGCGCATGGAGCACAAAGGCGAATGTCATAAATTGGGGACATAATAAAAAGGAGTGGCAGGATCATCCAGCATATTATGAAGCCAATCGCAATTTGAAGGCCGAGCTCAATATTGACGGGCTTGAAAAGTTGAAGAGTATAAAAGCGAAATTGCTGGAGCTGTCTCCTGAAGCTGCAGGCGAAAAGCTATTTTCTATTTTGGGAGAATGTTTGTCTGAAATTGAAAGTCTTAAAAGCCGCTATCGAATTCTACAAAAGTCGGTTAATGATCGAGAACTGGTTCGAAGGCTGGGCGTCTTAAAAGAGAAGTCATACCTTTATGTTGATACAGGCAAGGGTTTTTTGCCTGAGCAGTGTGTGATTGTTGAGTTTGACCCGCTTCTTGAAAAGCTCGATCTTGAGTTTGACATCTCTCGATTCGCGGGTATTAAGGCCTTAAGATGGGATCCCATTCATAGGGAGCCGTGCAGGATTAAGTTAGAAAAAGTTATTTTAAAAGGCACGAGCGATTTGGATGTCTCGCTCAAATACATTGAATTGTCAGAACATAGTAAGTCGAATGATGGTTGGGTCAACTTTAAAACTTCAGCCCCACAAGTTAAAATATTGATTTTAGAATTCAGACCCTTTCATACTCTGCGTTTGTCAGGAGCTTATAAGTGAATGTGAATTCAGATCAAAAAAGCCAAGATATTTTGATGTGGTCTCTATTGGCGTTTCTTTGTTTTATGGGAGCCTTGAGGTGGTGGGCAACTGGCCATACTGCTTATGAAGGGCCAGGCCTCGATATGATTAACTTCTTTGAACGTTCGCTTGATCCTAATTACT
>JAYUEN010000378.1:0-3934 GCA_043739185.1 Bdellovibrionales bacterium | reverse complement strand
GAATCTCGACTCTAACAAAGGCTCTGCTTCAAGATGGCCGCATCACTCCGATTGTGGTTCGAGGCTATGACAATGTGTTTAGAGTCAACACTCTTGATATTGAAAAAATGGTTGATTTTGACGGCGACATTCTTTTTTCAAAAATGAAGGTGAGAAACTAGATTTATGAAAAAGCCTTCTCTTATTTGTGGTGTTCACGTAATTGCTTCCGCTTTGAGGGAGGGCGTCAAATGCCCCTTGATTCTTGTTGCTAGCGAAAAGCTTTCCAACGTTTGGAAGATTGCTTCTCGCCTAAACTTGCGTATTTCGCAAGAACTTTTTTTGCCCTGCACGGCCAACTCAATGGCAATGCAGGCAGCTTCATAAAACTTTGTTCGTTCTTCATTTGTACATGGCTTAGCGTGTTCCTGCTCCACTTCATAAGAAGTTTTCCAGCCAAGCTTGGATCTAAAACGGTACTTATTAAGTAATTCACAAGCCTCTTGAGGATTCATTCCTTGATCTAGGATTTTTTTAATTTCACAAACTGCATTTTCCGCTGACCCGTTATGCTGTGGCACGTATGGCAGTGAATGCAATTGAATCACTTTGTTTTCTTTTAAAAAACTAGCCACCACATCGGAACAAAATGGGGAGCCATTGTCCGTGCAAAGTACAAATGGAAGTTTGTCTTTTTCTTTTAAATTCCAAAGTATCTTTAGCGAATCACTTGAATTCGTATATGAATCACTATTTAAAGTACTTACTCCTAAACTTGCTCTATCCCTGTACACGATGAATTCATCTCCTTTCTGGATTGTTGCAGCATCCATCGCTCCAACAATCCCAATTTGTTTAACAACCAAGGAACTTCGGTTTTGAAGACGTATTTTTTGGTAACGCCTTTCGCTTCGTTTTTTAAGTTCAGCAATTACTTCGCGAACAACCCTTACGCGCATTTTTGGCAAAGCATTGGCTACGGGCCTTGAACCTGGGCGTCCCTGTTTTTTCCACTCACGTGCAATGGCAAGTAGTTCAAAAAAACTTGTCTCAACTTTTTTTCGCCCAGGTTTTTTCGGCTCGCTACTGCAACTTGTGCTCCACTGCCGAAGTGTCCTTGAACTTACTCCCAACATCTTTGCCATCGGTTCTTGGCTCCCCCTTGGGAGCGTCTTCAACCGTTGCACTACTCTTTGCTTTTGCTCGAATGAGTACTCGTTTTGAACCCTGTTGCTCGACACCCTCTAAATTTCTCCCCGTATTGCCTGGCATCGATTTTAAAACATTAATAAGTTTTTGCTGGGTCGTGAGCGTTTGCCCAAGTAATCCAATTTTTGTTTCAAGTTCTTTGATTTTCTTTTCCTCAATGCTCAACATGGGTTTTACTCCCCTCATGCGTGGCTGGGTTAGCAGCCCTGCTGTCATCCCCGCCACCGCTTGGTTGCTCAGCTGCCAAAACCTGATCGGTCTCAAATTCAAACTTAAAACCGCCTCCTGTTTCGTTAATCTCCCCATCCAATAATCCATAATCACTTGCGCTTTCATTTGCGCTTTGCTCTGCTCCTCTTTCGAAGCTTTCTGCCAAAGTCCCTTCGCCGGTATCGCTGGAAACTTCACTATTGGATGTAATTTTAGCCTCGGCGCTCGTCTCGCCACCACTTCCTTCGTTGCTACTTCCACTTGTTTCTCCGCTTGTTTCACTTCTGTTTGATTTGTCATTTAATTCTCCATCTAAATTTTCATGTGTTAAAAAAAATCGGCCACTTGTCCCATGGAACGAAATTCTCTGATCCCCAACTTGCCCTATTAAAAATGCTGGCGGCTTGGGTAATTCCCCGCAAGCCATCTCAATTGCGTTTTGTGCCACACTCTTTTCAATTGCAGCCCGCACTTCCTCTGCCACTCCAAAAAATCTGTCAGCGGGTACCTGGCCCTCTAACCCTTGGTGCGGTCGCTGGTGATTGTAGTGATCTATAAAGTATTTAAGTCGAACTTTGGCCTCTTCAAGTGTCTGCGGCTTTACTCGCCTCCAAAACTCATTGCCAACGGTCTCCCAAAATCGCTCGCACTTACCCAATGTTTGCGGGTGATGCGCACGCGACACAACGTGCTTTATGCATTCCTTTTCTAAAAGCTTCTCAAGTTCACTTTTCCCGCGCCATGCAAAGTACTGGCGGCCCTGATCCGTTAATACCTCCTCAGGCTTTCCAAAACGCATTACCGCATCTTTAAATGCATCAATTACTAACTCCGCAGTTTGCCGGCTCTGTAAGCGCCAACCAACGATGTAGCGCGAATGGTCGTCCATAAATACTGTTAGGTAAACCCTGGACCAATACTGACCAAGGGTAAATTGCGTAATATCCGACTGCCACAATTGCATCGGCTTTGCTCGCTCAAAGCGCCGAACCCTATCACTACTTTTCTTCTTCTTTTTTTTCTTCTTTGCTAATGGCAAACCTTCACTCACAACTTTTTTTCGAATCGACCCCGCGGAAACTTTCATCCCTCGAAATCGGTACAACCAATTGCGAATCTTTTTTATTCCGTACTGAGGCTCTCTTTTTTTGAGCTTTATAATCTCATCTTGCACAGCCTCAGGAATTTTCGTTCCAAGCCTTTTGTCATCCAGCCTACGCGCTTTATTCATCAGCCCATCGGATCCAAACTCTTCATACATTTGGCGCCACTTACATAGCGATCCCTGGCAAACTCCCCAACTCTTTGCAAAATCCTTGGCAGTCATTCCTGATGCTTGAAATGATTCCACAACTTTTTTTCGTTCCGATGCACTGTAAACTTTGTGTGGCTTTTTTGGCCTCGCTTCAATCCACAGCCAATTCTTAAACGTCTTTTCATTGATGTTGTGCTCACGAGCAAACTCGCCATACTCAAGACCCGACTTATGGAATTGCTCCATTAGCCTTGCTCGCTCCTCAGAAGCGAAGTCTTTATTCATTCTATTGATCTCGGTCATTTCTACCTCCAGCTCGTACCTAAACGAGCTTCTATGAGGCAATTGACGCGCTTATGCTCTGCTCAAACTTCCGGAAGACAATTCGTTGCACCCAACACACTGAGTCGCAAGTCACTATATAGTTATGATCGCAAGTGGACTCGACCCCTTTACGGTCAAGGAAATCTGCGGTCACAAGAGCATTGAAACTACAATGAAGTACGTCCACATGCTGGCGGAAGGTGTTAAGGCAGCTTCCAAAAAGTATTCAGTCTCTCCTGTCCAAAACCATCTCCAACTCATCCACAACCAAAACTTTTAGTAATCGATTTCGGGATTCTACGGGATCTGGTGGACCTTTTGTGGACCTTTTTCCAAAAAAAAGAGCCCCGGCTATTTTGCCGCGGCTCTCTAAGTCCTGGATATTACTAAGTTTTTTAGTGGTTGCGGGAGTAGGATTTGAACCTACGACCTTCGGGTTATGAGCCCGAAATTGACAGATTTGTAAGTTTCGAGAATTAAAGAATTTCCCAACAACTTGAGACGCTTGCAGAAAATTTTGACTTCGTTTGATTAAGTCTGATTTCGTTTGAATTCGTTTAGCCGTGCTACCTTCGTGCTACCTTTTGGCACGCTTAAAATCCGGCAAATTGTCAGAGGCTTTTTTAAATATAGAAGGAGCCTAAAATGAAAGAAAATGAGCCAAAAAATAAGTTCGTAATTTTACGAACTTCTGGTATAGTAGAAAAAGTGGAATACCGTGAGTACCGTAGATCGATTCTCTTTAATGGTCGGATCTTTCCAAAGGTAATCATTAGCTCCCACTACGAAGAAAAGCACAAGGAAATGAGCGACGAATTGATCTTGAACGTAGTTCAAACGTTGAGCGGAGAATACCTAGCCGCAGAGGCCGTAACACAAAGTGGCCACTCAATCTTTGTATTTAACTATGTTTTATTTAAGACGAAACCCCCCGCTCTCAGGAAAGATGTCGCTTCG
>JAYUEN010000377.1:0-1228 GCA_043739185.1 Bdellovibrionales bacterium | reverse complement strand
CCGGATAATAGTGAGATGAATATCTTCTTAAGCGTCATCTCCTCTAAGCTTCCTCTTGGGTTGAGATACTAGTCAACTCAAGAAGTTTTCAATGACCTCAATTGATGCGTCATGACTCACGATGGCAAGAAGCATTTGAATTCTCAAATAGCGTCTTTCAAGAAATTTGCAAATGGCGCGAAGTTTGGTTTTTTGTCGAGCCCCCACTCTCGCAAAGAGAAAATCATCGGATGACGAAGCCTTTACTTCAATGGCCACAGCATTTTGAGACTTCGGATCAAAAAAGAGTAAATCGACTTCTCCCACTGGAGTTCGAAAGCGATGGCTAATAAATACATATTTCAAATTTAAATATTTTTTAAAGACCAGATATTCACAGAATAAACCGCGTTCAGAATTGTTGAGTAGCTTCAATGGAAATATACTCTTTGACTCCGCCAAACGTTTTTCGATGTTCACGACAAGGTCCAAATTTTTGAATTGCAGCCCGGTGGGCGGCTGAGGCATAGGCTTTGTGTGAGGAGAATCCATATTGCGGAAATTCAAAATCTAGTTCTTCCATATAATGATCGCGAGCAACTTTTGCAATTATCGAAGCCGCACCTATAGGTTTCAATCTTAAATCGCCCTGAATAAAACATTGCTGCTTAAAGTTTTTAAGCTCTAAACCAGGATCTTTAAGCAATTGGTTTCCGTCAATTGCAATGAGCCCAGAATTTAATCCATAAGTATCTATTAAACCTAATACCGCCCGCTTCATGGCGAGCAGTGATGCCTGTAAAATATTGATCTCATCGATTTCATTTACTGTTGCAAAGGCAATACTGAATTGGCAACTGGCCATAATTTCGGCCGATAGTTTCTCTCTTCGAATGGCGGATATTTTTTTAGAATCAGTGATTTCTGAACAATCAAAACCAGGGGCTAGAACTACAGCCGCGGCATAAACCGCGCCGGCCAAACAACCACGTCCAACCTCATCAACACCAATGATCGGTTGAAAGGGCAATTGAGTATGATCAAGCATTTCAAATTGCCGGTCTGAGATTTTGGATTTCAATTTGATTCAGTTTACTTTTTAGCTACTTTAGCTGCTTTAGCAGTTTTTGCTGCTTTTTTACTTGCCTTCGCCGCTGCTTTTTCAGCTGCCGCTTCAGGAGAAAGTTCAACAGCTGCTGCAACAGGAGCGGTCTCTTCTTTTTCAGCTGAGTATAATTCAGACTCGATA
>JAYUEN010000376.1:0-34719 GCA_043739185.1 Bdellovibrionales bacterium | reverse complement strand
AAAATTTAAACTAAAATTACTTAGTTAAATAAAACAGCATTCTTTGAGGTTGTAAATCTCGATAGAGGTTATTAAGACCAGTTGGATCCGTACCCAATGTACCTCCGCCAGCCAATGCCGCAGCCACTGCCGCTTGGCAAGTGGCACTCTTATCAGCCATAACTGACATCTGAGTAAAATTCACGAGAAGTTTGCTGTCCGATACACGTTTAAACTTAAGCTCGGTGATATTTTTCATAGGGCAAAGTGTGCTACCAGATGAAGTCGGAATACTTTGAAACTTAGTATCCACATTTTTCAAGAATGCCCATTGACCATCGCTTGAGTAAAATACGCGATCAGTAATGAAAGCATTTTGTGGCTTCATACTGCGATCATCACCCATCACGAATTTCGAATAGTCATTGGTTGACCAGTCGAAGTTGTAATTGCGTTGGCAAGTGGTGGCTCCGCCGCCGTTTGTTGTATGTTGCCAGTATTGACTCGCATAACATTGATAGCGAGCCAAAAGTTCTTTAGATGCAGCGGCCTTGAGCGCGGCTGTACCGCCAGAAGTCGCTTGAGTAATTAAAGTAGCTTCGCTTGTTGTCGCATTTTTACAAGTTCCATTCTGCGCAATAAGTGGTGCTGGTTGACCTGGATAATTTCCACCAGTAAATGAATATGCACCAGTTGAAAAATTTGGACCATTATTATCGGTAGAAGCCGTGCCGGCCGAAATATCGGTGAAGGCACCACCCGTAAATGAACAAGTGAAGGTAATCGATGCCTGACCTGCTACTGGAGCTCCAGTATAAGTACAGCTATTAGTTTGAAAGTGGCTATTGAAAGAGGACGCAGAACTTGTGCATGAGCCATTTTGAAAGGCTGACCAGTTGTTTACCATGACCGGTTGATTATTGCTATCAACGCAACCGCCAGCATTTGCTAAGCCGACATTCCAGACATAGGTTCCCTGGCCCACGTTATTATTCATCACTTGTGAGAAACATGCATAACCCGGCTTATTAGCTCCACTTGAAGTACTCGGTACGCTCACAGGTTGGCAGTCTTGCATAGCCCAACTTGAAGTAGCTCCTGTATACATCCATGGTTGGGTCCATCCAGCATCACCACCGAACCCTGTCGGAGCAGCACTCCATCCGAAGTGAGCGTAATTTAATTGATGGCCTGTCAAAGAAGGTGCAGTCGCATCGAGACTAATATGAGCGTAAGCTCGGGCTTCATCAGCTGTGAAACCTGTATTGGCTCCGCAGGCGCCGATGCCATGAGCATAGTCACCGCCCCAGATTGACATTCCGTATCCGTCTTTAGTTGCATCAACAGTACCGCTACCAACTGGGCAACTGACATTAATTGCGGGAGTACATTGTCCAGTGGATGGAGTGAATTTTGATCCATGAAATCTCACTAGACTAATTGGCTGGCCGAGACCTGGTCCCTGACAGCTATTACCGCTGCAAGTTGGAGTGAGATAGCCGGTTGGCAGAGTGCCGTCAAAAGCACCGATCAACCAAGAGCCAGTAAAGTCAAAAGCGGTACCGACAGCGACTGAGCCGCCCGAGCTTAAGCCTGAAACTCCAGAAGCAGTGATGTTCACATTACCTGATGTATCGCAAGTGATCGGACCCAATGCGAGACTTGAACTTGCGGCAGCTGAACCAGTACTCATCGGATTATTATTTAAATCTAAGTTACTTGAATCTTGAAACTGCACTTGGCATTTGGTAGCGCCGTTCGTTGAGCTTACGAAATTGAAAGTACAGGGAACTCCAGTCGGGATTCCGCTGGCAGTAAAGGCGCCACTGCTTGGATCAACGGTCGCGCTAAACACTCCAGAAGATCCGCAATCAAGCGAAATTTTGGTTCCGGAGGTTGCGAAATTTGCTTCAAACATACTGACAGGATTTCCTAAGTCAGATGCCACGTTTTGCGTTAGGCTTCCCGTCACACTCATGGTTCCTGAGGTACTTGCTGAGTCTCCGCTGCTACTACAGGCGCTCATCGCGAGAGCGGCAGCTCCTACAATTAAGAATCGCATTTGATTGCGATTTATCAATAAACGTCCAGACATAAATCACTCCTTATTAGGGTTAATAAATTTCTTCTATTTTTATTTATCTTTAGTTGAAAGTGGTTTTGCTTTTGGCAGAGCTGCAAGACTCGCTTGTTGCTTCTGAAAATTCATTTGCGCCTGTTGCATTTGCATCATCTGCATATGCATGGCATGGCCCTGTGGCGAATTTATTGAATAAGAATTTTGTGGATTTGCAGCTTGCACACTTGCTTGAGTTTTTGAAACCGATAGGCTTGCCGCCTTATTACTCGCAGTAACCGGAGCAATTCCTAGCGAAAGCGCAGCTGCGTAGATGATCATATTATGAGACATAAGCGAATCTCCATTTAAGACTTCGAGATTTAAGAGCCTGCAACTTGTCGGTTTCAAAATATTAAAAGTTTAGAAAAATCTGGGAGCTTCTCATTTTGAAAAAGTCTAGAAAGCGCTACGTTTGGATTGAATTAAGATTAGGTCGAGGGGAATTTGAGTCGACAAAAAGCATCTCAAAGCGATGCAAAAAAAATAATTTGCTTGGTCAATTTCAACTCTAGATTTTAGATCAGTTTTAACGGCAGATCAATGGCCGGCAGCCATTGCTGTCAAAACACTTGCGACAACTGCGTCCGATACGGCGTCTGCATTGTGGCAAGTTCCTTGGCTACCTGGGAAGATTGCCGTGCAGCTGGCGGCAGCGGTTGCGTTCACTGCGGCCCCTAAATTCAAGGCGCAGTTTCGAGCTTGGGCATAGGCATTTACCAAATCTAGACAAGCATGTTGAGACATACACAACCGAGTGGCCTGGGCATTTGAGCCTGCAACCAAATCCGTACTCAAGATGATTTTCATATTTGGACTTCCGAGTTCACATTCCACCAATTTTGTAGCCTCGTTTTCGTCAGGAGGACATACTGGTGGGAGTGGCTCAAACGGCGGTTTACCTTTTACACCTAATGGTGGTTGAGATGCGGGCGGTGCCCCATCTGCATTCGGAGCATTAGTTGCGGGGACGTTGGCAGCGACTAAGGTGGCGCCGGCGACTGAGGAATTGAAGCTGAAACGATCTCCGCAGTTTTGAAAAAGGAGCATCATTGAAAAAGTCGAGAGACCCAATACGGCAAATCTAATACTTGATTTAGTCATGAGTTCCCCTTTTTACATCCAATTTACATTCCCTAGTTATTCATTACTTCAAGTTTCATGCCCCGCGAGGCGCTCGATATTGACCAATTACGCTGACGATCGTCTGCAGAATAGTCATGTGTTCAAAAATTTCACAGCAACTTTTTATCAAAGGAGAGGTGGCGATGTCTCAATATGAAACACTTTGAAATCTTAGATTCTGGGGCCAGAATCAATGTGAACAATAAATGTGTTCGAAACTAATTGAAGCAAAGGCTATTCGCTCAGTCGATATTGATATAAAATCTGATCGCCGATCTGCAAACTGACTGCAGGTAATACTTTGAGCGTGCTTCCCGAAATACTCCAATTGTTGGCATCTAAAACCTGCCAATTGGTGCTTCCTTTTCGCAAAATCGAGACGGCGTAAACAAAGTTCGTTGAAGCAATTGGTAGTACAAAACTATTTAAGGCACTTTTCACAATGAAATCTGAAATGTGATTGAGTGCGGAAGAATAATTTCCCATGATACTTGAGATTTGGTCCGAATGCATTTGCGTAGCTAAATTGATATATTGTTGTCCAATATTGGTTCCATATAGATTATCACCAGGCATTTGCGTGATCACGGCCATCGAAGCCTGAGGTGCTCCTTGAGCAATGAAATTTACAAAGTCACCGGCTACATGGTTGGCATCGCCAGTAGTATATGTAGTCGCAGTTCCTATATAAGAAGAGCTACTGGCTTGAAAGAATTTTCCCGTGGCACAGGAAGCTACGGGATTGGCGGCATCAGCGCCAGTAACAGCCACATCATTTGTGAATGAGGTTGAAGATGAACATGTGCTTCCACCCGATTTTTGCAATCTGATAAAATCTGAAATTGTAGAATTATCCGTCGCACCAAAACCCAAGCCATCACACGAACCTGAAATTGTATCTGAGCACTTAGAGGAGCAATTGGCTCCAGAAGAAGCCGCTGGCTTGAAGCTCAATGTGAACGAGTTAGAGCCTGAACTTGAAGATCCCGAACAATATCCACCAAACCTTCTGGCAATTGAACTTGCGACGCTAGCATCTGTTCCCGAAACACAATACCCACCCGAAGAAGCACATGAGGTCGTACAATTCACGCCGAGAGGAACTGTCACAACTGTCGGCGAAGGAGAATCGTCTGTGGTGCAAACTTTAGTGGAATCGGGAGTCCCGTTAATCAATGAGTTGGTGCAATCTTGAATCGTTCCGGATGTACCATTGAAACTTGCGCATACTACATTGCCGCCGACATCGGTCGCAGTCAGGCCGGAGATACTGCTTGAGCAGGCTAGGCGATTGCCACTGGCATCTACCCCTTTGTTTAACATAATAGAGCTAATAATAGCTGAAGTTCCGTCACAAGTAGCACCCGATCCGTATTGGCTCTGAAGATACGCGAGTGGAGTTGTACCGGCGCAGACACTTCCCGCAGGGCAAGTTGAATTACATTGAACTTCAACTTTAGTTAAAGGATATGAGCCAGAACTTCGATTGACTGCAGTTGCGGTCAATACGCAGTTTGGATAACTTGAGAGATTACCACTACAATAATTTGCGCAGGCTCCAATACTTTGCCCGCCTACGCTAACCCCAGCTTGAGTATGAGCACCTGAAATTGTGCAAACAATATTACTGCGGTTACTTGATTGCAGACCTGAAATTAAACTAGCGCTACAGACCGAACCATTCGATCCTGAGTCCACTCCAGAAGAACCAGTTTGGTTCGGCAAATTATTGGCGACGCACGAAAAACTTGCGCCAGGCGCCGGATTGTCAACCAAGGCACTCATATCTCTTGAGCAGGAGCCTCCGGAAACGACGAAACTTCCGCTCACCGTGTATTTATAATTTGGATGAGGAGTTATGCAGGTTCCGTCGCGCCACAAATCACATCTCGTATAAGTGACATCTGTTTGTAAGGCGGTATAGCTTGAAGAATAACTATAACCATCTTGGTAAGAAAGCGTGCAAGTTTCGGAGCTCGGATAAGAATAGTAAATATTGGTTCCGGATTCGTAGTTGAATTTGCGATTTGCATAATAAGAAATGCTGGCTGAACTGTTATAATTAAAAGTACTTTGATAGTGGCCGCAATTTCCGTTTACTAAATTGCTTCCGCCTACAACCGACTCAAGACATGAATTGCCATTTGGATTTCGCAAATTCAAACGATCATCATCATCACTAGCTATAATGAAAGCAGTCGAATCACCAGGTTGAATATAATCCGATGAATGTTTCACGATGCGAGCCATGCTACAGAGGCCCGAAGACACATCCGTTAGATTCGAGAACGCAGCTTGACCGGAGGGGTTCAAATACGAAAGTCGTGATTTAAACGCAGTCGTGAGCGCAGAAATCTTTGAATTATAGTCTAAGTCTGAACTGGAGCCCTTTTTTCCGATAAATAAATTACTAGTAACTGCACCATTATTCATATCTAAAACTGGCGAAGGTAAAAGTTGATAGTTATAAGGCGCGGTGCCAAAAGTTCCGGTTAATTTAGCCCAGTAAGAAAATATGCTTCCGGGAGTTTGACCTAAATGAACGGGGTCTGAAAGTAAAGGCAAAGAAGAAATCGAACTTGGCGCGCGCGAGGGAATCAAGGAATACAAATTTGAATTATAAGTCGAAGCAGTTGAAAAAACGTAAATGGTGGTATCAAAACCCTGAAGACTTGTACTTGCAGATTGAAATAGTGAAGAAAATTGTGCACCCAAATCAATTTGATGTCCGAGCATTGAAGCCGAATTATCAATTACAAAAAATAATTTAAGTGGTGGGTTTGGTTTAGATGGAGTAACGACGAGTTGACCTTTGTAAATTGGTCGTCCGAGAGAATCAAGTACAACATCAGAAGGTTGAAAGTCGACAGGTGCCCCGCAATTTTGAAATGGCAAAAATGCAAAGAGCAGAAGGAGTAAAAACTTTTTCAAATTTAAATTTCGGCTCATCATGATACATACCCCCAACATTCCACAACTTAAAGAGCAGCAAATTTGCCTCCAAGTGCCGAAGAAATTAAGCTAGGCTTAAGTCGAAAAATTGATCATGAAGCATTCACTGTCTATTCTGAAGACGCTTTTGAACGCGTTAATTTAATCTGACGCCATATTGCGTCATCAAATTTGAGGTAAATTTCTCAAACTGAGATAAGAATTCTCTTATTAAAGTGGCAGTTCCAGATTGAATAAAGTACAACTTCGTTGAATTTAAGAGCATGGAGATTCGACTGGAAAAGTTAAAGGCCATTCAATTTAAAAACTTTCAAGATTACTTTCAATATCGACTTCAGCGCGAGTTCCTTGCCTCGGATGGATTAAAGAGAACGAACTTAGAGCAGTTTGCAAAGTTACTTGGCTATAGCTCTGCAAGCAGTATATCGATGATTTTTTCTGGCGAGCGCTTACCCAGTTCGGAGCTATTAGACGCCATTTCACATCACTGGAAGTTGTCACGTGAAGAAGATCAATATATTCGAAATTTGGTTCAGCTTGAGAAATTGCGAAAAAAAGGGCGCAATACCGAACAAGTTCTCGGCAAGTTGAGTCACTTTAAAGACACTTATAAAGTGAGCCTCAAGCAATTTTCTATGATGCGAGATTGGTATCACATTGCTATACAAAGCTTGATTAGCACATTTGATTTTCGAGAGGACTATTCTTGGATCAGTCGTCGCTTGCGAAAAAAAGTTAGTCCTGCCCAAGTCAAAAAATCAATCGAAATCATGACTGAGCTTGGCATCGTTAATAGAAATGCGGATGGGCAATTAGAAATCTTAAATCAAACGCTTGAAACCACCCATGAGATCCCTTCGGAGGCCATTCGGGCTCACCATAAAGGCATGATGAATCGAGCCATCGAAGCTGTTGATGAGCAAGAGGTTAGGTCTCGCCACTTCAATTCTTTGACACTAAAGTTTGATTCGAAAGAGATGGCGAAAGCGAAGTCCGACATTCTGCAATTTGTAAACGAATTTAATTCTGAGTTTGAAGCGGAAGAGTCCAATCAAATCTACCAACTGAATGTGCAATTATTTGAACACACTAAAAAAGAAGACCACACGGAGACCAGCAATGAAAACAACTAGTGGAATTTTAATATATTTTTTATTTACTTCAGTAAGTTTTGCTGGCGGAATTGTTGGAAACGGTGCCGGTCTTGTAGAACAAAATATTCAGTTCGCATATTTAAATTTACCAAAAATTATTTCTGGTTGTCATATGGCGAACAATCAATGTGGACTCACGCAAGAAGAAAGTTCAATTTTAAAAAGTATTGAGCAAATCGTTTTGCAAAATTATACTTCAGAAGATCGAATTCAATTCGTTTCAGAAAAACTAAATCCAGGGTTTTTTACGACTTCTTCGACTGAAAACTACCGAATTGCAAAGACTGGCTTGGATACGAAGCTACCCATATTTTTTAATGTCGATGAGCTTTATGATTTATCGGGGCGACCGAGCCTTGATTTTTCTACAGTTGTAGCCTTGTTGATTCACGAGGTTGGACATCAGACCGGTGAGCCTAACCATGCAAAGCTTGATATTTTAGGAGCTAAAATTCGCTTTTCTCTTTCTAACAAGCTTGCCACTTTTGATTTTGAATTCGCGAGCAGTCAAAATCGAATTCAATTTAACATTTTGACTTACCCAATGCCGACGCCAATTGCGGAAGTTTATTTTACCGCGAAATCCGGAAAGTCATTGCAGTTAACTTCTCGAATTATGAAGAAAATAAACTGCTCAAAAGAAAACGAAGTATTGGTTGGCTTTAATTTGAACAATGAACACTGGAATCGCATTTCTGGACAGGAAAACTTAATTGATTTTGAGTCGTGGGTACAAGTTTATTGCAGCAATATGAAAATCAATTCAATCACGACCAGATCACAAAATCTTCTCATTCATCTCTCGGAGCAGGGTGAAGTTTTAGGTCTCGACCTGAATTGAGCTAGCCTAAGGTCGCAAAGTAAAACTTCAAATTAAATATAAATTAGTTTAATAAAGCGACCAGTCTCATATCGAGATTCCTTAAGGTTTTTTCATTAATAAAATTGAAAATTCCGAATAGTCCCAAGAGTATGAAACCAAAAAGCGGTTCTATAAAACCAAATTCAAAACCGGGTGCGTCTGAAACTCCGGTGATTACTTCAGAGTCAGGTCAAACGACCAAAGTTCTTGCTTTGATCAATGAGAATTCAAGTCTCACCGGCGTCTTGAGTTATTTGAAGAAGCGGGATTATACGATCAAACAAACCCATACTCTAATGGACGGCATTCGCGAGCTGTCGAATTTCAAGCCCGATGTTTTATTGATCAGCTGGAATCTCAAAAACACCGACATAAAAAAAGTACATTCTGTTATCACACAAAAATTTTCGGCCATTTGTTATATCTTAGGCGAGGATGAGTCAACAAAATCAGCAGCGGCGATGCTGTCGAGCGGCCTTCCGAATGTGATTTTGTATCCAGTTGGCGGAGTAAATTTATACAACCGAATTCAATTGGCACTGGGACGAACCACGGCAAAGGCAGCGGGCCAAGCGGCAAAGAAAAAAGTTAAAACCAGAGATAAAACTCTTATAGGGGGAGTTGAATACCGTCGGCCAAAGAGAAACGAAATTCCGGTCGAAACGGTTTGGCATGTTCGAGTCAATTCTCCAAATTCAGCGAATCAAATTTGGGAAACTGTTATTTATAAGTCAGGCAAACCGCAATACTATTATTACAAAGGCGAAAAGCCGCCAGATAAATGGCTGGCAGGGACTGAAGAGGCAAACGCAAAAGAACGAAGCTATGTTTTTATGTCTGAGACATCGGCCTCTGCGGATATCCTGAGTTCATTTCAGGATTATTCTGAAACTATAAATTACGAAACGGAGTCCGATCTTACAGATGAAATTGATGATATCGATCTCGATTCATTCGAGCCTAAGCTAGATGAAAAGCCAACGGCTCCTGAAGTTGTAAGCTCCGAGGTGGTTGAAAAACCCGAAGTTAAAGTAGAGCCCGCACCGTCTTTAATTGCAAAAAAGCCTGTAAGTGTAATGGGCTTTCCTAAGGCCAAGGATAAAGACGCCAAGCCAGAGGATGGCGTAAAGCTAGTGCCTCCGGCTCCGGTGGTCGCCAAAGTAGAGAAACCAGCGCCTGCTCCGATGCCTGTTACTGCTCCCGCTCCAAAAATAGTTCATCTTCCGAAAACCGATGTTACCCAAATTCCTCTGCCAGATAAAAATGCAAGCATTGGCGGAAAGGCAGCTCAAACATTACTTGAAAAAAGTGTAAATAATGCGATCGCATTGGCGATGAAATCAGAAGTCCAAAGTTTTGAGGCGCCAATTTTGATAGATGAAGTTTCAAATCTCACGGTTTCAGTTATTAAGAGTTCTCGATTTAAGGGATACTTGGTTTCGGGGCAAGCAAGTGATGTTAGCAATCCCAAATTCATGAAAAAAGTTTTCGACAATCTAGGCAAAGAGATGGAAGCCCAAAATGAAGCTCTCTCTACTTTGTGCGGAGTCTTAGAACTCAAGCTCGATGCCGTACCATTTAAAAAATGGACCAAAGAAAAAGCAGATTTTGTCATTCAATCTCAAATTGGCAACGAAGAAATCCTTTTTGCTTTTGTGCCAGTTGAAGATTTGCCGCAGAATTTTATAGATGAAGATCTTGTGCCTGTTCCAATTGAGCGCTTTGAAGAAGACAAAATTCTTTATTTTGATATTTTCATTTATATGCCAATGAATAATAAACATATTCTTTATTTGAGAAATGGCGCGGTTTTCACCAAGCTCTCAAAAGATCGACTTAAAAGTTATAATACAAAAGTTCTTTATGTTAAAAAGGCCGATGAAAATCTATTCTTTGCATATAGTGCACGCAATGTTTTCGAAAAAACTCCGGTCAATCGCTCAATACCTCTTGAGGAAACGAAAAAGCCGGCTTGATGTAGTATAATTTGTAAATGGGACCGCGAACAACGCAGTCCCGCGCAAATCCCAATCTCAAAATGGAGTTATCGACGTCCTTAAATCACGAATTTGGCAATTCGACCAGGCTCTACTAAGCTCAAAATGCGTGAAAGCGTCAAAATGCCAACTTGCATTTTCGGTGGGCAAATAAGATTTTACAGTGGTATGAATCTGAATGAGTAAATGAAAACAATGCAATAGAAAGATGGCTCAGAGCCTCTCGATTAAAGGTTATCAACAACTGAGTTGTATAAGGGTAAAAGTTCTTAATATGAAAATAATATTTTTTTATGCGAGCTCTTTCATTATTTTTTTTGCATTTTCGCAATCGGTCTTTGCCGGTGAGCACGGCGTTCACGGATCTACAAACGAAGTTTCAAGTAACAGTTCAGGAAGCGGGTCTTTCAATCAGAAGTATTCGGACCGCAAAGCTGAGAGATTTGATCTGATCAGTTATTTGACCAATCAGAAAAAAATTATTTCTGCGCAAAATGCGAAGTACGGAAATACAACGAGTAGCGGGTTTCAAATTCATCCGGACCTTGTCTTAACTTATATGTCCGAGTCCGCAAGTTTAAATCGAGATGACGGTTCAAATCTTGGTAAGGCGCAGACGAGTTTAGCTCGGGTGCAGTTTCTCGCAAATGATTTTGTCTCTCAAGGTGGCCCGAGGCGATCGATCAATATTGACGTGGGTCTCGAGCTATATTCCTTGCAAACTCAGCAATTCACAGTCGATGCAAGCTCGACACAATCTCAATTTAAACTTGCAGAGACTGGCGCAGCTTTGATTTTTCGACCCTTCGGCCGCAGCTCTCAAGATACGGGGCTCTTATTAAAGGCTGGCTATATGAGTTTAAATGAAACCGGGCTGTGGGCTACCGCCAATAATAATGCGGTCTCTCTCGGATCGCTGTATTATGGCGCCGAATTTAAACTCTATCTTTTGTCTTTTCTGGGTAGCCAAGTCGAATTCACCACCACGCCTTCACAAGACAGCTCCGCAATTGGCGGCAGTTGGCAGAGTTCGCGCTGGAGATATGGCGGCTTTGTTGAGTTTCATCTCTTAGCCCTGGGAGCATTGATTACAGAATCAAGCTATAAATTGACTCAGGCGAGTGCCCAGGTGACGGACACCGACAAAGGCATCTCGTTTTTTGCTTCGATGTTTTTTTAGGAAAGTAAATTATGAAAAATAATCTCAAGCTTGAAAAGAGCCCGTACTTAAAACAACATGCCAGCAATCCGGTTTGGTGGCATGCCTGGGGTGCCGAAGCTTTTGAAAAAGCGATCAAAGAAAACAAATTAATTTTTTTATCAATTGGTTACTCAACTTGTCATTGGTGCCATGTGATGGAGCACGAATCTTTCACTCAAGATGACGTCGCTCAAGTCTTAAATGAACATTTTATTTCAATTAAAGTCGATCGTGAAGAACGACCAGATGTTGATTCGATTTATATGAATATTTTGGTAGGGCTCAATCGTCAGGGGGGATGGCCGCTCAATATGATTTTGACTCCTCACCGAGAGGCTTTTTTTGGTGGAACTTATTTTCCTAAATTAAATTTCATCGATTTGCTTCAAGAAATTCAGCGAGTTTGGCAAAAGAGTCCTGAACAAATTCACGCAACCGGACGGAAGATTACTGAATGGCTGAAAATGAAAGATCAAAACTCTCAAATCGGAAGTCTTACGCCTGATATATTCGAGAAATTCTATGAGGGTTTTTTAGAGGCATTCGATTTTGAAAAAGGCGGGCGTTCTGGTGCTCCAAAATTCATCCCTGCTTATGGCTTGCGCCTGCTCATGCGCTACCATTTGCGAGCTCCGGATTCAAAAGCTCTTGTGATGGTAAAAAGGACTCTGGATGCTATTTCTCAAGGAGGAATCTACGATCATTTGGGCGGCGGTTTTCACCGTTACGCCACAGATGAAAAATGGCTCATTCCGCACTTTGAGAAAATGCTCTACGATCAAGCGGCAATGGCGCAACTATTTCTTGAAGGCTTTCAAATTACCGGGGAACTCGAATATCGCCTTGTGCTCGAGGAGAGCCTCGAATATGTCCTGCGCGATTTACAAGCTCCGGGCGGTGCCTTTTATTCTGCCGAAGATGCCGACAGCGAAGGCGTTGAGGGAACTTTTTATATTTGGACATATGAAGAAGTCGAAAAGGCACTGATACCAACTGAATTTAAAAAATTCTGCGAAACCTATTCGCTGACTCACGAAGGAAATTTCGAAGGAAAGAATATTCTCGAATTATTGCCGAATCGCTTTCGAAAAAATATAAGTCCCGAGCTAGCCTCGGCACAAGATAAACTATTTGGTGTACGTCTGGCTCGTGAAAAACCCTTACGCGATGAAAAGATTCTGGTTTCTTGGAATGGTCTGATGATTTCAGCACTTGCCAAGGCCGGCGCGACATTAAATGAACCAAAGTATACCAATGCTGCAAAGGCTGCGGCGCGATTTGTGTTAAGTGAAATGCGTACGCCTCAAGGTGAGCTCTTTCATCAATGGATAGAAGGTGAAGCCTCACAATTTGCTGTCCTCGAGGACTATGCGTTTTTTATCGATGCTCTCATTGAACTATATCAAACCGATTTCGATGAAGATTTTTTAAAATATGCCCTCGAGCTTCAGCAAATTCAAAATCGCATTTTTCTGGACCCTTTAGCTCAAGATTACTTTTGCAGTAGCGGACAGGATCCTTATTTGATTGCTCGTGAAAAGTCCTTTCTCGACAATGTGACGCCTTCAGGAAATTCAATGACGCTTTACAATCTACTGCGACTCTCAGATTTTTATTTCAATTTGGATTATCGCAATCAAGCACTCTCATTGCTGCAAAAGTTTCCTAAGGAATTGAAGCTCTATCCGGGAGAATTTGTACAAGCCTTAATGGCCTACGACTATATTGAAAGTCATCCACAACAAATTGCCATTATTAAAAGTGATGATGAATCTCATTTGCAAAAGTTATATGAAAAGCTCCGCACCGGATTTCGACCACATCAAATAATTGCCAGTGCTAAAGTCTCTGAACTGCCCATTCTGAAAGATCGACCCACGCTCGAAAATAAATCAACGGTTTATGTTTGCCGAGATCACAGCTGTCAAAAGCCGACTCATGAGCTCAGCCAACTAAACGAGCTGATTAGGCAAGAAAGCAAAAAGATTCAATAGCGTTGAAAGGAATGTAGATTATATTGGCTTGAACTTTACCGCGGTCTTCGAATTCTATGAAGTCAGCAAAAACTGCTTTGATTCGACCCTTGTAGTTTGTCGTGGTGGTCGAAATTTGCATTTGCTGTTCAGCAACTTTTCTCATTTCGTCTAGGGTTTCACCCATTGTTTTCTTAGTCATATTTACTCCAGTGAGAATCGTTTTGGGATTCTTTCGTTCTTGCGGCTTGAAAAAATTAGAGCATTGATTATTTGGATTATCAAGCTATGCACGGATTTCTTTTTTTAGTTGGTAAAAATTAGAAAACTTCAGGGTCTGGCAGGCCGGAATCAGTTAACGGCAGCAGATCCAGAGTCAAAGACTGAAACAGATAGACTGTTAACTGCCGCTGCTGCCGTTAAAACTGCTTCAAAATCTAGAGCTAAAACGATCTCACCCAAAAGAAGACAGTCCCCAGTTTTTGAAAAAATTTCTGGGCCTGCCGCGGCCTGATTTGGCACAATTGAAAATCTCTCGAAAAAAGGCTGCCAATCAGGTTTTAAATCGCGCTTAAGCCGTCGGCCTTGGCATATATTCTGCTTTTTGCAATCCTCTATGCGTACGCGATATTTTGCTTTTTTAATTTTGAGTGGCTTTTTGCTACTGGCCTTGCCAGCTTCGTTCGCCGCCAATCAATGCGTCGACATTTTTACAACATTGCCATATCAGGCCGATCATTCTTATGGGAAGCAAATCTTCAATAGAGAACTGCACTCAATCGAAATGCTTTTTAAGAGTGTAGAAGACCTAAGTTTAGCTGAACAGCTCGAGAGCATTCTGAAGCTCGATGGGCGCAGACTTTTTTTTCATTTGAGAATTTTGTCGCAGTCCTATGAGAAGAATGACCCGCAATTTTTTACTCCAAAAGTGAAAGTTTTTAAGAAATTTGAATTTTTAATTGGCAGATTTGAGCTTTATACTTTGCTTCAAAAACGAATGGCAAAGTTAGACGAGCCCGAAGTGGCAGCCCGCTTTGAAAACGAGCGCTTACAAACGCTTCAACAATTTAGCAAGATGTTGCATAAGCTGGGGTCAGCAAAAAAGCCAGCTCATCTGATGAGAGAGTTGGCTCACGAATTTTCACAGTATGCCTCCTGGTCCCAAGCCGAAGTTGATCGCAGATTTTTAGTAGATGATGCCATTCAATTCGCTTCTGAATTGAATGATAAAATTAAAAACAATGAATTTGATGATGATGAACTTGAAAAGGGTCTTCATAAATTAAGAAGAAAATTGCGCGAATTTATTTACCGGATCGTCAATATGAATGGTTTTATTCAACTGGTAGATGAAGGACCCCTTCCACCACATCTCGAAGAGTGGTATTCTAATTTAACAAAACAATATCCTGATTTGCTCAATACGCCCTATTTGCCAAAGAGTGTCCCTGAAATTGCTGCTCCAATTCGTGTCGCCTTAAAACTTGAAGCCATCTTGACTCATATTGTGGCTGAAATTGGCGAGATCAAGGTTCCTTACGAAACACTTTTATATATCGAAAATGCGATGAACGAAGGGCCCTTTGATGTGGCAACAAAAGCTCGCGTTGAAAGCAAACTACAGAAATTGAAGAAACAAACCAGTGATCAAAAAGAGATTTCTCACAACTATCAGCAAATGATTCGCGACACTCAGTTGCTTGATCGAATTATCGAATTTTTGAAGAAAAATAACTGAGTCTTCTTTCTTTACGTTTACCCCACTAAGGTCGAGTTTATTTGCGGCTAAGTTCATTCGTTTTAGGAACACCACAATTTAATACTCTATGGCTAAATAAGAAGAAGACAGCTTAGCACCGCCCTAGGTCTAGTTTGTTATTCTTGAGCGTAGATTTTACTAGTCAAAAATCCCTGCCTCTTTAGACTTTAGTCTGCGAATTTAGTTCTATTAATTTTTTGAGGGGGGATTTGAATGAAGCGATTTTTAGTGACGGGAATATTGAGTGTCAGTTTTGTAGCGGTATCTTATTTTTTAGCACACGATAGTCTTTGCAAGGGTTTTTTACCCGAAAACAATTTGAAAATTCCGGTGAGCTTTACCAATACCGGAATCACCGAGCAAGAGTTTACCTCGGTAATGAATCGTTACGAATCGGTTTATAAACCAATCGTTGCGGCAGAAGGTGGAACCTTAGTATTGAATCGTTTATGGACAGATGCCACCGTCAATGCCAACGCAACTCGATTTTGGAATCAATGGTATATCAATATGTATGGTGGATTGGCGAGATACCCAGGCATGACTGCTGACGGAATGATGCTGGTCGTTTGCCACGAGACCGGACATCACATAGGTCGTCAGCCTTATATGGGTCCGCTTCGCTGGGGATGGGCAACAAATGAGGGCGGCGCCGACTACTTCTCTGCTCTTAAATGTGCTCGCAAAGTTTTTGCTGCTGATGACAACGAAAAAATTGTCAGCGCCTTGGGTGTCGCACCTGAAATCATGGCTCAATGTAATGCTAACTTTGCAAACCTAAAAGAAGCTATGCTTTGTGCAAGATCCGCTCATGCGGGAACAATTTTAGCTAAAGTTTTATCTTCTCTTTCTAAAGATTCAACTCCACCTCAAGTTACCACTCCTGATAAAAATGTGGTGGCTGACATTTACGACGCACATCCAGCCGCCCAATGCCGATTGGATACTTACTACCAAGCTTCAATCTGCCAAGTTTCTGCAAACGCAGAATTAGATATTCGCGACTATCACATAAACTCATGTGTGGGTCCGAAGTTTAAGCTCGGTTTGCGTCCAAATTGCTGGTTTAAGCCAGATGCAAGCGACGCCGCGGCTAAGCTTACGATTAGCGCAAATGATTAATTAGTATAATAAAATTCAGATTCTAAGACGGCCCAGATGGGCCGTTTTTTTTGCTAACGGGCGGTGCCCCTGGCAAAAGCGGGCGGTGCCCCGTACTCCAGTTAGAACTTGGCGTTTTGTCTTTGACTCCCCTGGCAAACAGGCTTTAAAACCTGAAGATCAAAAGATTAAAGACGGAGATCTAACTGAGATGATTGAGTCCACTGCCGGCGCTTCAAATTCACCAAGCACTTCAAAATTGCCAAGTGCTGAATCTGCTGCAAATTCTTTGACCAATCTCAAAGCCACGATTGAAAAACTGAAGCTCAATTACAAAGGTCGTGATCTAAAGAAACTTCTCGGTGATCGCAAATGGAAAGAGCTCGAATTTCACAATCAAAATCGTGATAAAAACTTAACCGCCAGTCTGCCAAACGATACCTACGAACTCCTACACGGAAACAAAAAGTACTATCAAACAACCGCGCTCTCCCAAGATTATATTACCTCTTGGTTTCAAACCCACCTCCCCGGAAAAGTGGTTTTAGATTACGCCTGCGGAAACGGCCCACTCGCAATTAGAAGTGCAAAATTAGGAGCTGAGTTTTCGGTTGGGATCGATATTTCAGACGTTTCAGTGCAAAATGCAAGTCAAGAAGCCTCTAGCTTAGGCTTGAGCGATCGCGTTTCATTTATGCAGGCCGATTGTGAAAACACAGGTCTTCCTGACAATTCATTTGATGTCATCATTTGCAGTGGAATGCTCCACCACCTTGATTTGAGTTATGCTTTTCCTGAGCTACGTAGGGTTTTAAAGCCCGGAGGAGTGATCCTTGCAATTGAGGCTCTCGATTATAATCCGCTGATTAAGCTCTACCGCAATCTGACGCCATCAATGAGAACAGAATGGGAAAAGGCGCATATCTTGTCTTTAAAAGATGTTGAATTTGCATCGCGTTTTTTCGAGGTAGGCAGCATACGATATTTTCATATTTTGGCTCCGCTCGCAGTTTTCGCAAGCCGTATTCCTGGCCTTTCAAGGCCTGTGCTGGCACTCTTCAATTGGGTCGACTCCTGGCTTACACGCACTCCTCTAGTGCGGCTTATGTCGTGGCAATTCATATTCGAGCTCCGAAAAGTACCTGCTTAGTTTTGGAGGCGCAGTGCTCCGTTAGCCTGCGGCGTTCTCCTTTTTTGCTCTTAAGTGAAAAGCAAGAAGCTGCCAAACCAGCACGGCTAGTATGATTCCAGATTTTGAAATTGGAATATCCCTGGTCTCAAAAACAATTTTTCCTGCCAATGGCGCTTCTACTTTGGGCTGATCAATTAGATTGAAATGCATACCGAGGTTCAATGTTCCGGTTTTACCGTAAATAGCTTGTTCCTTTGGAAGTTGCGTGATCTGAAGGCTTAGCATCGAAATAAACAAAAGAAACAAAAGTAGAGCCAATCCAGAAACAAAGGCGGTTTTCGCAGCTCGCCCCGTAATAAACTCCTCACGTTCATCCCGCTCTTTAATTTGAGCAAGTTGAGTGAGAGTTTTTTCAGATGCCTTGGGAACAACTAAGAGTGAAAGTAAAAAGAGAAACAAGGTAGTGAACCAAAACATCAGATGCCATGCCAAAACTTCCCAGAGAATTCTCGAAAGCCAAAAGTTTGATTTTGCAATTTCGTCTTCGGGCTGAATTGTACCCCAAATCATAATGGTAATTACAAAGGGAGCCGCCAAGAGCAAATAATTCTGTGTCCACGGGAGGAGTTTTTTCATTTCATTTTCCTTTCACTTTAAAAATTTCTTCTATCCCCAATTTAAAATATTTAGATATTCGAAATGCCAATTCGAGGGAAGGATTATAACTTCCCTTTTCAAGAGCTAAAACGGTTGCCCGAGTGATTCCAAGCTCGTTAGCCAACTCTTGCTGTGTTAGCTCGGTTTTGCCCCGAAGCTCCTGAATACAATTTTCAATATTATAACTTTGATAAATTCGCGGCATAAAATGTACAATAGACTATACATGCCGACATGTAAAGTTTATTGTACATTTAAAATTTCACGACTCGTTGAATTACGAAATGTTAGTTGGCACTATCTTAAGGGCCGCTGACATTGCCGGTGGTACCTGAGTTCCACGGATTAGGATATGAAAAATTCTGATGCACGTTTTGGCCAGGGGTATGGCAATACTCACAGGTATCGGTTGGGCCGATGGTCCCGTGATGGTTGATTGCCTTGGTTTGAAATTTAGTAAGTCCAGCAGTTGCTACAACTTGTTGGCCAGTCAAATGACAATACATACAATATTTAGCTCCAGACGGAAGTGCTGGCATATGGCCATGATCCCAGCCTATGACAGTTGCGCCGACAGATGTACCATGACATTGAGCACAGGTGACGCCTGTGGCAGGAACGGGATGCGCAAGAGTTAACGGAGCCCACCCAGAGCCTGTAGGTGCAGGAAATGTAATTGTAGCAGGGATACTTCCACCGACTGCATTTAACCAATTTGGTGGAGAAGAAGTCGAGCCAATGGTTCCGGTTCCTGCAGGATTAGTATGACAAGTTCCGCAAGCGGTATGAGACATGGGTGCAGTTACAGAATGATCTTCACCGTTTGCAATGCCTGCAGGTCTTAAGTTTGCGTGACATGATTCACAGGCTGTCGCTGGGCCGGTGACGGCGACATTGGCGTGAAATTTTGCGGACTTCCATTTAGGGCCGGTAGGACCAATATTGGTGTGACAAATATCACAATCTTTGCCGGTTACAGTTGTATCGTTATGGTCGATCTGATCCATCAGTGTCGTATTGCCTGCTGGATAAGTCGAAGCCACATCGGTATTTTTTGCTCCTGCAGCCGGAATTTCATTATTGGTTCCCGGCACTGAGCCGCCACCATTTGTTAAGCCGTGACATTCCGTACAAGTGCTGACGACTGAGCCTGATACTGAAAGATTCGTATTGGTCCCAGCGTGAAAGAGATTTGATTTGCCAAAAGCCGTTGGTGTAATACTCGCAGCCAAGTCATTTTTATGGCACATATAGCAGTCGCTTCCGACTGTGGTTGAATTGTGATTCATATGCTGGGCATCGATTGCACTTACAGTTGGATTTGCGATTGCAGTTTTAGTGTGGCAATCAACACACGAAGTGACGCCCGTTGGAGCCACGTTTTTATGAAACAATCCGCCACTGAAATTTGTTGAAACTTTGCCGTGAGCTGTAATCAAAGTATTTACCTGAGTATTGGTGAGACTGTGGCAAGCATTGCAATCACCAGGTGCGAAACTTGAGGCATGTTTGAAGCCAAGAGTTTGCGCGCTATGGCCGGTGAACGCAAAGGCTCCTGTGGGCTCGGTATAGGCATGGCAAGTGGTACAAGTTGAGGGAGAAGCCGAACCTATGTTGTTGTGAAAACTTGCACCTGAGAAAGAAGTTCCAGCAGTGGTTTTAGTATGGCAAACGATGCAATCATTTGCGAGCACAGTTCCACTACTTAAGTTTGCACTATGATCCATTGGAGTTAAAAATGGCGTTACAAAGGTACTCGGAATTCCGACGATATTTGCAGGCGTCGTATTGAGGTGGCAAACCGCACAGGCCGTTAAACTTGCAGAAGCTTCAGGGCCCGGAGGCGTGACTGCTGCGTGAAAAGAAGAACCCGCATATTTAGTAGGAAGATTTGTATGACACTGCATACACTGAGCCGGATCTAAAGTGCTACCGACAACTCCACCCGTCCAAACTGAAGGGGCTGAGGTGATAATTTGTGTTGAACTATGAAGAAGTTGATCTGATAGCGTTTCAGTCAAATTGGTTTGTGGACCAAACTGAAATGTCGCGAGATTGGTGTAATTCACATGTACAGCCGGAAGTTGAGTCAGTGGTTTGGTTGGATCTGGTCCTGCTAAACCTGTGGGCGTACCAACGCCTCCGCGCCAATCTGTATCTCCGTATGTTCCTGGGTTAGCAGTTTGAAAATTGGCATAAACTGCACGCGTAATAGTTGATGAGTGACATGCGATACAATCGCCTTGCCCGTTCAGACTGTGATCAAAACTTGCTGACAAGCCATTCAATGTGGTTGGTGAAATGGCGGCTGTTGGTCGCTGTGACATATGGCAATCTTGGCAACTCGTCAAAGTGTGCGCGGTATTGGCGGCGACGTGATCAAAATTTCCGCCCGACCAATTGCTCATCAAGCTGAACATAGTTGGAGTATGACAAACATTACACTCACGAGTTCCACCATGGTAACCGGTGGTATTTTGCGCCGACGAAGTATCGAATGGGAGCTTCGCAGAATTATAGCCCACAAAATTGAAACTGCCACCAGCAGAACCAATGGTTAGGATACCATTTGGTCGTTGTGAGGCATGACACAAATTACAAGTGCTTGGAGCCGTCAAACTGGCTTGATGAAAGACACCACCGGTCCAAGCGGATTTACTCGTATGACAACTGATACAGTCGCCTTCGCCATTGGCGTGAACACTGTGGTCAAAGCCGGTGAGTGTCCCGACATTGTTTCCGATTGTACGTGAGTTCGCATGGCAATCTAAACAAGAACTTGGTTGGGAAACTTTAGCAGTAGTAAGTGAGGCGTGATAAAGTCCGCCATTCCAGCCGTTGTTTCCTCCGACCGGAGCTGCCGCGGGAGCATTATGACAAACGACACAGTCGTTACTCACAATACCAGTCGAAGTACTTACAAATTGGCCAGACGCATTCTTTGACCAAACGACCGCATCATGGCGCATCTCATTTGAAACTGGCGACCTTGGTGTGACTGGCGCAGGTGTAGTAGGACCGACAATCCCAATTGGAAGTGATGAACTATTATGACAGTCGCTACAAGAAGTGGGCTGCGCAATTCCTGCACCGCGAATCGCATTATGAAATACCCCGCTTGTATAAACTCCACCTACGTGACAAGTCGCACAGTTTGAAATCACTTGCGGTGTAATCAAACTGCTTTGATGGTTCATACTCATATGAATAGTTTGTGGAGCGTTGGTTAAACTTGATATAACAGTATTTGAAAAATTTGGTAACTGCGAGGCTTGACCCGAAAGTGATACATCACTCATTGTTGCATATTTTAAACCATTGGCCGCACCAACGCCGCCGGACCAATCGGCTAAGCCTGAAAAAGAAGTATTCAATGAAGCTTGATGGCAACCGAAACAATCTTGAGCTCCCAAAATTGTATGATCAAAGCCACCAGTGAGGGCAAGATCTGCAACCGAATTTTTCGGCTGTTGTGACGTATGACAAGAATTGCATGCGGTTAAAGTTGAACTGTGATTAAAAAATCCATTTCCCCAATCGGCCTTTGTACGCGCAATTTGGGACATATCATGACAACTGATACAGTCGATGCCTTTGGCATGAGTCGTATAATCAAATGGCGTATTCACATTCAAATTAACAAAGCCAGCGGTAGAAGTTGGGCGACCACTGCTACCCGTTTCGTGACAATTTGAACAAGCAGTTTCTTTGCCGGTATGAATACTTGAGGCGATCGAAGTTAGAGTCGTAATTTGACCTGGCGCGGGAGCCTTCACGCAATTTTGAAAGCTAAAAGATGCGACCAGAATAACTAAAAAAAGAACGACCCAAGTCCTCTGCATATCCTTGTTTTTAAGAAATAATTTAATGAATTCAGATGGTCGCGGCATTCCTAACTGATCGGTTTAGACTGAACTGGACTAAAGTGATAAACGTGATTTTTACGAGTTTCTCAAAGATAGACGCCAAATGTGTCGATCATTTTTTCACCCCTAATAAAAGTGCCGCCACAATATGTATAAAGGCTGCGATATACATAAAAAAAGCGAAGGGTAAATGAAAGGCATGCCAGTAACCCATTAGTCTTTGCAGGGGGTCTAAATACATATTTCTTCGCATGGTTAGGGCCCAATTTGTCAGAAGGGCTCTTATTTTCAAATGCAGATTTTCTTTAGCATTGGGTTCGGCAAAATACAATCTGGCGTCCCCTGCAATTGAGCCTATCAAAACCTGCCAAATACTTAAACTGTCAAATTCATCATTATTGGTTGAGGGTAAGCCAACATAAATCAGAGCCTCTTGCAGAATTTGCTCTCGTCTTTCTGGTTTCACTTTTGGCATGAGTTTGGTAAACTCTGCTTCCAATCGCAATTTATCGGCGTCGGCTGAGGTTTTGAGATCATATTTTTTCTGTAAGAGTTGGCCATATAAATAGCGCCCCAAAACGCCGCTGCTAGCAGAAACCAGCATACTCCAAAAGCTAATCGCTACTAAGCCATGTACTTTTAAATTACAGTGAAACAAAATAAATGTTGGGCCGATCAGGCCACAAAAAATATGAAAATTAAAAGTACTGGGCAAAGAGGGTAAAAGCATTCCGATATACTTGAAACGCTTTTTAAGTGTGTAGACATTCATCGATAACATGATCAAGATCCCGGCCCAACCAAAATACAGACTCAATTGTCTGCCGGGAAGTGGGGAAAGATTTAAGTGCTCAATAAATTTCGACGAGTGATTATGATGCTTGAGCAAATTGAGCATACTCAATTGCGGTTGAAAATTAAGGGCAAGGTATTCAAAGCAAATGATGAGACTTATGAAAAACCAAATATAGGTATAATTTTTGAGTGTCATAGGTTTTTACTTTGCAAGCCAATTGAGTTCTGGCTTTTTTCTATG
Organism: Bdellovibrionales bacterium; assembly: GCA_043739185.1. GTDB lineage: Bacteria > Bdellovibrionota > Bdellovibrionia > Bdellovibrionales > JAMPXM01 > JAYTQQ01. The sequence goes on along the minus strand of JAYUEN010000376.1, from coordinate 11,809 downwards.
AAGGTTTGGCAAGGCCTTCCCCAAATTTCTTCTCGATTTTGATTCCCAGGCTCATTAAAAATTTGTGAGGCATTTCAGCACCAGCAAAAACAAATAAATAGTGGTTGGCGACATTCTTTTTTTCCTCACCAATATTCATTACCAAATGTTCAGGATGAATTTCGGCGACTGAAGATTTAAAAAAAATTTTGACCTGCGACTTCTGAGCCATTTCATTTATGATTCTTTTGTTTTCATCATTGCAGCGATCAAAATCCATACCTCGAATAGCCAGACTAACTCGATTATTGAGTTTGGGATTAGCCAAATATTGTGCGGCTTCAACGCCGGCGTTTCCGCCGCCGACAACCATTACATCTGAATTTTGATATTGTTCAGGATCAATCAAATTATAAGTTACTTTTGGTAAGTCTTCATTTGGCAAGCCAAGTCTTCTTGGGCTCCCACGAACTCCCATTGAGAGTATGACTTTTTGAGCGGTAAAATCTCCGTTACTGGTTTTAATTTTAAAGCCGCCTTGAAAAGCCTCTAAGCCCTGAAAGCTGGTTTTATCACGAATTTGGATTCCTGCTTTTTTACGAACTTCTTCCCAGTAACCTAATAATTGTTCTTTGGTTACTTTGTTTTTGGCAAATTTCATTTCGCCTACTACTGGCAAATTGGCGGGCGCGGTCATAACAATTTTTTGCCGAGGAAAATTATAAACAGTTCCGCCAAAACTATTTTGCTCAATGCATTCATAAGTTTTTTTATTCGCCACACAAGCAAGTGCCGCTGCTAATCCTGCAGGCCCGGCACCAACGATAAAAACATCGCTTTGCACTGCTGCCTTAGGTTTTAATTTCGCAATCGCATCTTGGGTTGCGAGCACGCCCTGCTTAACAGCGTTTCTAATAAGCCCCATGCCACCCAATTCACCGGCGATATAAAGTCCTGGTACATTGGTTTCGTAATTTGAATTCAATCTCGGAATATCAAGTCCTCTGGTTTTAGTTCCAAAAACGAGTTTGATGGCGCTGAAGGGACAAGCTCTTTCGCATTCGCCATGGCCGACACATTTAGTTGGAGAAACCAAAACCGCTTTGTGATTGATCATGTTTAAGATGTCGCCTTCAGGGCAAACACGGGTACAGGCTCCGCAGCCCGCGCAAAGTGCTGCATCTACTTCTGGGTGCAGAGTGAGCGGCTCATTGGCTTGGGTTGCAATGGCTTTTTTCAAAGCTTTTTTGGCATAAGCTTCGCGTTTATTTTTTTGACTGATGCGAAACCAAATGAAAGCAATACCAAAAACTGTAAAAGCGAGTTCTACATGGTTGAGTAGAAATTGCGAAATTGAATGAACTAATTTCATCCAAATATTATCTGAATTTATTGCTCAAACTTCAAGTCTAAGAGCCAAGAGAAAACGGCCATTCAAAATTACTCGACTTCAGTCTCATACCCGCGATTACTTGGGCGATTATTTTGGTATCACAAAATTAAATGTATTGTGGCATCTGCCACAATCATTGACGTTGCTAAATGCACTATGTGGAGGGCTAGTCACAGCAAGTGCGGCAGCTAAGTGGCAACTTCCGCACTGCGTGGGTGTGCCCTGATAAATATTATTATAATGGCAAGAGGTGCAATCGATGGTTCTGTGTGCTCCGGTTAAAGCAAAGCGACTGACCGAATGTCTAAAGCCTGTATTCTCCCAGAACTGCTGACCATGGCAGGCTTTGCAATTAGGTAGTGAACCATTGTGTATATCGTCTCTTTGATGGCACACAAAACAATCTTGGCTAAGACCAGCTAGCCTTCGATTGTTGGTATGACATTCGTTGCATGACAAAGTGAAGTGAACTCCAGTGAGAGTGAAATTCTTATGAAAGTCCTTGGTGAACTTCCAGCCACGTGCTGCGTGACATTCTTCACATTTATTTCCGAAACTACCTTTATGTGGATCTTTGTGACAAGTCGAACATTCAGCCGCTAGTGGTTTGTAGCGAGTTAATTTAAATTCTTTTCCGCCGAATTGAACAGATTCTCCTCTTTGAAATTTATGACATTCATTGCAAGCAAGTTCGGCGTGCTTACCTTCAATCTTAAACTGACTTTGTTTATTGTGATCAAAGGCCGCGGGCTTCCACTTTTCGGTGATATGGCATTTGGCGCAATCATTTCCGAGCTGCCCCCGATGAAAATCGGAGTGGCAGGAGGCGCACTCAGTTCTCATAGGTTTAAATAAGACTAAAGAATAAAGTTTTTTAGAGAATTCGACCTTTTGACCTGGAACTTCTTTATGACAAGACTCGCATTTTAGTTTTGTATGAGCACCGGTAATTGAAAATTGACTTTGTTTATTGTGATCAAAGGCAGGCTTCTTCCAGCTTTCTTCATTGTGACATTTGGCACAGTCAAAGCCCAGCTGGCCCTTGTGATAATCAGAATGGCAACTCGAACAGGATTTTGAATCGAGTTCAGGAAATAAAAATTTACCCTTTGGGTGGGGAGATTTTCCAGTGAACATTTGATTGGTCGCAATATGGCATTCAATGCATTTTAAATTACTGTGTCGCCCTTTAAGTTGAAAGCGAGTTTTACTATGATCAAATTGTGCGACCTCTGAAAAAGCTTTCGTATTGTGACATTCTGAACAAGACTTTGCACTTTGTTGCGGACTAAATTGCTTATCATGTGGAGTCTTATGGCATTCGATACAAAATTGGCCCTCAAAATGTTGAAATTTAAAGACCTGCTTTTTTGCAACGACATGACATTCTTTGCATGCAAGGCTGGTATGGTTTCCGGTCAATGCAAAACGAGTCTTAGAATGATCAAAGCGCTTGCCATCTTTTTTGAAAATGGTCCAGCCCTCTGTTAAATGACATTCTGTACATCTTTTTTTCAAAAGATCTTTGGTAAATGATTTGATATGTGGACTTGCATGACAGTTTTCGCAAGTCTTATCATTGAGTTTCTCCCAATGATAGGTCGGCGTTCTCGGACCATTTTTCGCTTTCGGATTTTGCTTCACCATATGGCAATCTTCACAATTCAGATCTGTATGCTTGCCATCAATAACGTAACGCGTGGATTGATTGTGATCAAAGCCATGAATCTTTTTAAAACTACTTTCGACGTGACAGCTAAGACATTGATTGAGTTTGCCTAGATTTTTTGAAACTTTCTGGCCGAAAAAATGAAAATCTTTATGACAATTGAGACAGTTGGATTTAAGCCCGGTAAAATTGAAGTTTTTTAAGCCTGATGCCAAAACCTTTGGATTCTGTTTATGGCATTCTTCACATTTAAGTTCAGCATGCTTGCCTCGTAAAGAATATTTGGTCACCTGATGATCAAAGTCCGGAAGCTTCCAGCTCTTTTGATCGTGGCATGTACTACACTTTCCACCGGCAAAGTGGGGGCTCAAATTATTTTTATGAAAATTCGCGTGACAGGCTTGGCACTGCGCCGTTGCGATCGGCCATTTGTATTGCGAAGTTGCTTTCTTTTTACTTGGCCCGTGACAGTCGGCACACTTAAGTTCGGCATGTTTGCCTTCGAGTTTGTATTTTGTGTCGCGTGTATGATCAAATTTAAGTTCTTGCTTCCAGGCTTTGAGGCTGTGACAGACATAACAGTCTTTTTTTGCATACTCGCCCTTAAAGGCATGAATATCGTTCTTTTTGTGGCAACTGATACAATTTGATTTGGCTCCCACAAATAAAATGCCACCGCGACGAATGGTTTTTTTGCTGCGGGTTTCAGTATGGCATTTGGCACAATCGAGTTCGGCGTGTTTGCCCTCAAGTTTATATCCTGTCAAATTGTGATCAAAAGTTTTTTGGTCGACTTTTGTCGAATCAAAATCACGGCCCTTATGATCACTGTGGCACTCAATGCAAGATTGCTTTTGCATTCCATGAAAGCCGGTTTTTGCATCCACTTCAATTTTTATGGGTTTGTGGCACTCCATACATTTGGGTTGCGAGATTCCCTGGCCAGCATCATGACATTTCAAGCAGTCATTGCCTTCGAGATTCTTGTGTCCTGACATTAAGGGGCCTGGGGCAAGTAAACGATTGAGCAGTCCTTCGCTCTCTTTTTCTTCTGAGTGCACCGAACTTGAAATGCCAAGTGAAAGCAAAATAAATAAATGAATTAACAATTTCATAAGCGCCCCCTTGGGGGAGCGCCATCGCGAATCGGAGCCATACTTGAACTGCCAAAGCGATAGGTCAATTTAAAATATCCAGCCATAATCTTCACACGTTCGTCGATAATATCTTGGGCGCCAAAAATTGCGAAAAAATCGTTGCGAAAAGTGCGCGCAATATTGATATCCGTCGTAATAGGATGATAAGTGCCGTCGCTGTAAACAGCACTTCGCACCTCTTCGTCCAGGCTAAACTCCCACTTTCGCGAGAAATAGGCTAGCCCAAACTTGAGAAAAACGTCTTTGCTTTGAAAATCATTGGAGTATCCGAGTTGGTAACTTGTATCCCAGTGACGACCACCAAAGTTACTATAGTCTGTCGCCCAAACAAGATCCGTACGATTCAAACCATCAATAAGTCTTTGACCGGATATATAGCGAAGCTCGCTCCAAAATTGATCGTTAATGGTATATCTTAAAAACTCACTCTGTTCATGATAGGGCGACGAGGGTAGCAATGACCTAACCCCCTGAATATGAGCATATTCAACGACATCAACTGAAATGATATTCGTACTTGCGGACCATTTTTCACCGAGCACCTGCTGCCACTGAAAGGTGCCGTTTTGCAAATAGGAATTTGGTACAAAGTCTAAATAGGTGAGAAATAAAATCCGGCTTCGCATACTCCATTGATAAGTTAAGTTTTCAAACCAGTAGTTTCGATCGGTGAGGCCGTCGACTTTTTCACTGACAATGGCGTTTGAGAAGTAAAACGAGCGGCCAAATATTGCAGACGTCGGCTGGTATACAAAATAACCGCCATAGACATTCGCATTGGCGTTGAAAACATAATATTTTTGTCCGGGGACACGGGGATTGTATCCACCAAAGAGCGCGGATTGAAAAGAGGGCCCAAATTTATAACCTATTTCGGCGCCATCGGTAGCGGCTCCGGCTTCATTTACCGGAAAGCGTCCGAGCTTGGTAAACAACTTACTAAACGGTAATTGCGCTGACAATTGATGAACTTGAAAGCTATTTGAGGGGGCGAGTTGCAGATTTTGTTTGTCAACATTGCCAAAAAAGTCATTTTTATCTCTTAAATCTGAAATCAACTCGCTGCCCGCTTTGCCGAAATCATTTATTCTTAGATAGGCTCTGGCCGAGAGCGTTTCAACATCATTGCGACTCGCAAGACTAGTTGGAAGATCAATCTCTTCAGTCGCCACATAGCCACCAACAGTAAGGCGTCCATTGACTTCTGTACCCAGTGCAGCTTGAACGCAAACAAGAAGGCTGAGTGCCAGAGGCCATTTGTTCAACGACTTCAATGTTGTCATCGCCAAACTGTAGATGGCAGTGGGCAATTTGCTCACTTTAGGCTTTGAGTATTGGCTGTTCTTTAAAATTGCTTGCCCCGTTTTGCTTAAGCATATTGCGTCTTACTTCGTTTTCAAACTTGCTTCTAAATTTGCATCGCACCATCATTAAAATTGCAGTATTAATTTGTAAAATTATCAATGAAGATAGAGCCCTTAGGCAATTCATTTTTTTCAATTAAGGAATTATGTGAAGCTATTTTTTGAAGTGATCGCTAAGCTCAAAAGCAATAAAATTTTTAAGTTCATTTCTTCAATTAAACTGGCAGTACCCTTGATGCTGACGGTGGCTTTTTCAGTGGCCTACGGAACAATCGTTGAGAGTCGCTACAATGCCGAAATGGCCAAAATGTTGGTTTATCAAGCCTGGTGGTTTCAAATACTTCTTTGTTTATTATGGATCAATATTTTCGCTTCTACGCTTTCACGAATTCCATATAAAATTCATCATTTAGGATTTGTCATCACTCATTTGGGGCTACTCACCTTATTGTTTGGGTCACTGGTCACTGCAGAATATGGCATCGACGGTCAGTTGCGTGTAGTTGAAAATGCGGCCAATGACACCATCATTTTACCAGATTTAGTTTTAGAAATGGCCACTCCTGAAAGTGAGCAGCCCGAGACTTATAGATTTGTTCGGCAGGCGCATGAGCTCACTGGTAAAGCGCTCGACTTTTTAAATAATAAAGTTGCCGATCGAATTGTAGTTTTAAAATACGCCCCCTTTGTTTCAATTGAATCTGAGTTTCGTCCTCAAAATGATGGCGATCATGGGGTCGCTTTGGGTTTCATTTTGAAAAGTCAATTCTTCAACCAAAGTGAATGGCTTCATAGTAAAGAACGTTCTGAACTTCAAATGGGTCCTGCTCATTTGCGAATATTAGAGCACTCTAGTTTTCAAGGCGAAACCAAATCGAGTCCCACTTCAAAAGTGAAGGTGAAAAAGGCCACAGTCGCGGTGAATAAATCAAAGTCTTCGTCACATGATGTGGCCATTGAAGTGAGAAAGAAATCTGATAATAGCCTGGTCACACGAATTTCAATTGCAAAACTTAAGAAGGCCGCGATTCAAATTGGCCAGTATTCAGTAAGTATGAAAAAACTATATGAGCAAGCAGTGGTCAGTCAGGGAGGAGTCAGTGAGGGTGGTGAATTAGGAAAAAATCCCGCAATCGAAATCGAGATTGCAGATGGAGCTCAAAAGCAGCGAGAAGTCTTGTATGCTAAATTTCCCAACTTTTCATTGCATGCTGAAGGAATTTTTGGGATGAGCTTCACCTATTCCGATCCCAGTATGCCCACTGAGAATCTGAATCAAAATGCCGCTAGTCCTCACGGCGGCGGAACGGCAATCGAGTCCGCAGGCACAGGCGAAACTTCGAGTCCGAGGCAGCGCGGTCAAGGCAATGAAATTGAATTTCATGCCTATAAGGATAGGCCTAATAAGATTCGCGTCGCGCTTTATAAAGAAGGAAAGGAACTTCTTTCGCAATGGGCTGAATCCGGGACCGTGGTGCAAACACCCTGGATGGGCATAACGATTACCATTGGCAATATTCAAATGAATAGTTCCAACCAAGCTCTGGTAACCTCTATTGAGCATCCGCTACGAACGAATATTCCGCCGGCCGCTTTGCAAGTAAAAATTCCGGGAACTTTAGATGCACAAAGTTTTTGGTTGATCGAAGGTGAGCCAAAGCGCTTAAGCCGCAATGGTCGTGAGTTTGAAATTTATTTTGGCCGAAAAACTTTGCGCCTGCCATTTAGCATTGGTCTTGAAAAATTTTATAAGAAAGATTATCCGGGCACACAAACGCCGATTTCTTATGAGAGTGATGTTCACGTCAATAATTTGCCAGGAAAAATTAAAATCGCCATGAATGAACCCTTGAAGTATGCTGGTTATGTTTTGTATCAGGCAAGCTACGAACTCAATCCCGGACAGCCGCCAGCATCTATCTTTTCAGTGAATCAAGATCCGGGCCGTAGTATCAAATATACCGGAAGTCTTATTCTTGTTCTGGGAATCATTATTTTCACTGTAATGCGAAGTTCGAAATATAAACAATGGAGAAAACTGACATGAAAAATCTCTTAACGGTCGGAGTCGCTTTTCTTGCTTTAATCTACAGCTCGAATCTTTGGTCACAAGCGCAAGCGGTCAATCCTCATGGCACCTCACAGCCACCCGCAGTGACGCAATTTGAAGATGGCAAGCTTCCACCACCGACCGCTACCACAGCGCCGGTTTCGCAAATTTCAGGAGCAGAAGCTGAAAAGGCATTTGCAATCTTTGCTGCTAAAATTGATTCGTCTGCGATTGAAACTTTGCCAGTTCAAAATAATGGTCGTATTAAGCCGCTAGATAGTTTAGCACGCGAAAGCAATTTGTATATTTTAGGAAGTCGAAGTAAGTGGGGGCTTGATCCGGTTCAATTCTATCTTGGACTCATCGTATTTGAATACAATTCCGCGCTTGAAATAATTGAAATTCGCGATGCTGATTTAAGAGAAACGCTTGGTTACCGCCGAGATCATCGTTTTTACTCCGTAGCCGATCTTGACAAACTTGGTATCGATGAACGTGTACGCCCCTTGCTTGAAAAAGAGCAGGCCAATAAGCGCTCGCTCGTTCCTGCTGAAAAAGCCATGCTCGAATTAGCCAATCAATATAACCTAGCTCGAGGCATGATCGGCGGCGGTCACTTTTTGGCAAGTGTCGATTTTTCAGGAATTAACAGCGAGCCCGGAGCCGGCGCTGGTGATACTGAGATTCTAAAAATCGCAAAGCAATATTTAACCGCACTTGCCCAGGGGCAATTAAGCGCCGATTTTGCTCGCGACTTACTTGCAAAAACGAAGGCTCAAAAGACTCCCGATCTATTCACCCACTATGTGCAGACACTTGATCTTGAAGTTTTTCACAATCATTTGCACATTTTTTTGTGGGCAGCTTTTTTATATTTTCTCTGTGGAGTTTGTTTTCTTACAAAGCCCATTCGCGAAAAATTATCAAAACCTTCAGCCTGGATCATCTATGCCTTGCCGCTGCTCTTTCACATTGCAGGCTTTGCGACTCGTGTTTATATTACCGGTTTTGCGCCAGTAACAAATATGTATGGCACTATGCTGTGGGTGGCATTGGGTGTTGCCCTCTTTAGTTCTGTGCTTTTGGCCCTTTACGGAAATTATATGCTCGTGGGTTTTTTACTTCTAGGAAGTGCCCTTGTTTTAATTTTGACTGAAGGCTTTCCTCTCGTTCTCAGCCCTGATATGGATCCCATTGTTGCTGTCTTACGTAGTAACTACTGGCTTACGATTCATGTTTTAACAATAACGATTTCATATGCTGCATTTACAATTTGTATGCTCATCGGAAACTTCGCGCTGGTTCGCACTATTCTTGGGACGGCCACTCCTGATTTTTTAAAAGTTTCCGCTCATTCTGCTTACCGCATGACTCAACTTGGAGTCCTGCTCCTTACCGCCGGCATTATTCTCGGTGGAATATGGGCCGACTATTCATGGGGAAGATTCTGGGGATGGGACCCAAAAGAAACTTGGGCCTTGATCGCCGATGTCGGCTTCATCGCCATACTCCACGCAAAATATGCTGGCTGGCTTGATGCTTTTGGCTGTTTGGCGACATCGACAGTCGCCTACCTCTTGGTGATCATGGCTTGGTATGGAGTTAATTTCGTATTGGCAGCCGGCTTACATTCCTACGGATTCTCAAGCGGGGGCACCGCCGTCGTAGTTGGCTTTATCAGTTTGCAGCTCATAATTCTTGCAACATCTGTAGCATCGAGAATGAGACATGCCTAAATGTACCTGCTTAGTTTTGGAGGCGCTCCGCAGCACCTCCGCAATTGCCATATTTAGTATTTGTCTATACTCATGTGCTTCACCTCTACAAAAACCTGAAAAGCAAATCCAAATTAGGCTGGATGGCGAAAACTTTCTTACCAATATCAATTACGAAAAATATCTTAAGCCGGAAACAACTAGACTTAAAAAGTATATAGATTTGACAGCTGAAGAGGCGAAGCTAAAAACAGCTGCATTTATCAAGTCTCAAGAAATTTATTTTTTATCGAATATTGAACCCTATTCTGGACAAGATTCTGTGCCAGTGAAATGCCGACTTGCGAACTTACCCAAGGGCTTAAGCAATGAAAATGAAATCGAAATTATTGATCAACGCAACTTGTTTTCATCCCGTTATTTTCAATTGGGATGCAGCACGCGAGAACCAGTCCACACTCAAACGCTGTTTGTATATTGCAAAAAAAATAAAATACTATACTCATTTTTCACCTTATTGTTAGACTCTAAAGATTGGTTATCAGAACTATTGGTCCATTGTCCTTAAATCCGAAAGTTGAGTTTGAAATTATGAAATTGAATTTTCAAAGTATGGCCTTTTTACTGTTTGCGCTATTTCTTGGTCAAAACCTTCTGGCTGAAACAAAAATGAATGAAATCTCAGCCGATCAATATGAAGATTTCAAAACCTCGTTTAACTTTGTGACAGTTCGATATCGCAAAGACTCGGCCGAAATGAGATTTGTCTATGCAAATGATCTTGCTTTCAAAACCTTAAAAGCCAACGAAACTGAATACCCCGATGGATCCGTTTTCGCAAAGATTGGTATTGCTTCTGAAGAAGACCCGGCATTTCCGAGCTCGGCCGTTCCGAGTGGGAAGAGAAGAATTCAATTTATGGTAAAGGATAAAAATAAATACAAAGATTCTCAAGGCTGGGGCTATGCGCTCTTTGATTGGAGCGGCAATACTTTTCCGGGAGATCTCAAGCAAGTTACGCAAGGCTGTGTGGCTTGTCATCAAATCGCTAAAGAACGCGGTTATGTTTTTTCTCAACTTATTGGCGACCCTTTTGTGAAAAAGATCGATTATGATGCCTGGAAGACGACCAATAAATTCAAATTAGTTGAAGTGAAAAGCTTGCCGGCTCTCCTTCAAAAGCAATTTCCTAAAAATGCTAAACAAGCCTGGGGGCTCTACGGAGCACTTTCTGAGAGTTCATTTTTCGGCACCCTAGATGAAATACGACCGCTCTTAAGTCAAAAAGCAGCAGAGTCAAAATTGCCGAGCTTTTTGATTTCAAAAGATAAAAAGAATTTTTCACTTGTCTTTGAAAATAAGACTGAGACTTGTGCAAAAGACGAAGTGTCCTTAGCGTCTGTTCACTCGGTGGCGAATCTCGAAAAACCGCTATTAAAAGCTAATTTTTGTTTTAAAAATTCAAAATGAGTTTGAGGTGTTCGTACTTCAAATTTTGGCTTGCGTTTGGGCTTTTGTTTTCGTCTTTGAATGCAAAAGCCGAAGATAATTATAGTTATACTTACGAATGCCAAATTTTAAACTATGAAGGAGCTCTCCTTCGAAAGTTTCCTGGTTCTCATTGCATTTATTTGGATGATGGGCGGGTTATTTCGAGCACTCAATCTCATATCTTTATGCTTTCTCCGGAGGCGAAGATACTTTGGGAAAAAAAACTCAATGCACATCATACAATTCGTATGCTGGACTCAACACACTTCATCTTCTTGCAGTCCTCTTTTCATGAGTTTCGTAATGAGCGCACGCGATTTGATCGCATTAGCATATTTGACCTTGAGGGAAATGAGACCAAGTACTTTGATTTCTTTGATCACCGAGAAGAGTTGGCAAGCAGGCACTCAACATCTTATTTCGGAAATACTTATATTAGCTTAGTTCGCCCTAGAGAAGGAGCTAGTGAATCCGAAAAGACTTCCTTTTTGCCAACTCTTCACGAATTTTCCCACGCTAATTCTGTTTATGAGATTCCGAAAAATCAAATCTCAAAAAAAAAATAAAGGCATTGGAAAAAGGAAATTTTCTGGTCACAGTAAATGGACTCTGTATTTTATTTATTTTAAGCCAAGATTTTAAGAAAATATTATGGTCCATTCCTTTTGAGGCCCTCTCGAAAGGGCATTCGATTCACGATGTTCAGTTAGATAGGGAAGCCAAATCAATTTTATATTATGACAATGAATATGCAGAAAAATCTTCAGCAATTTTAAAATACGATCCCGTATTATAAACCAAAAAGATGATTTTCGAAGGCAATAAAGACATAAACTTTTATGCCGATAGCCAAGGTGGAGTTCAAGAGCTTGAAAAAGACCAATACCTTATTTCAGAATTTAAAAAAGGTGTGGGTGGTAGAATTTTCATCGTGAGTAAAGATCGATCTATCAGTTGGAGTCTCAAGCCCACGAAAGAAGGCCTAACGGGC
>JAYUEN010000375.1:0-1235 GCA_043739185.1 Bdellovibrionales bacterium | reverse complement strand
TTCATGACAAAGTTAAACATTTTCAATTTGATGATCTCGAAACTTTTGAACACACCAAGTTTAAACCCTTGGCTGTAACCATGGCTGTTGAAAACCAAACCAGATGGATTATCGGATTTCGCGTCTCAAGCATGGCCGCTAAGGGATTGATTGCCAAAGCAGCAGTTAAAAAATACGGATTTCGGAAGGATAAAAGACGAGAAAAAAGAAATGAGCTCTTTGAAGAAATAAAGATTTATATAGATCCAAAAGCAAAAATTGAATCAGATAAGCACCCTCATTATTGGCCTGATGTAAAGAGGCATTTCCCGGAGGCAGAATACGAAACCCATTTAAGTAGAGATGCAACAATTGTGGGACAAGGAGAACTTAAAAAGGGAGGATTTGATCCGCTTTTTAGTCTCAATCATACATTTGCAATGCTGAGAGCCAACATCAATCGACTACTTAGAAAAACTTGGTGCACGACAAAACTCCCTGAAAGACTTGGGCTTCACATAGCAATGTATTCTCTCTATCACAACGTGCTATTACTCCCGCCAAAGGAACGAGAATCAATCATAAATAGAATTGCTGCTTAGAGAACCGCCTAATTCAAAGAACTGGGCCGGACAGGATTTTTCGGCAATCTTTTATCAACACTATAAGGGACCAGTTTTTAGTTTTTTAAGGTGATCTTTGCTCCACCACATTTTTGAAAATAAAAGCTCTTCATTTTTGCCGGTGAGCCCATGAAATGCTGATAAACTTTCTTGTGAATTGAGAACAATTTGTCTGGTAAAATTCATAACTCCCGCATCGATCTCAAATCGAGAGAAGACTTGGTCAACAAGTCGTATTCGTACCGCCTCATAAGCCGAGAAGCTGTGCGAACCGATAAGAGCTCTTTGGGTCTGACTGAACGAGATTCGTTCAGCAAGTCTGGATCCTCCGCCCCAGCCAAAGCTGAGCGCTTGACGGGATTGCCAAAATCCAAAAAGAGCTTCGGGTTGAGCAAAAACAAAGTCAAAACACGAAAGAAGTTCAAGTCCTCCTCCTAGACAGTCGCCGTTGACCTTAGCAATTTTAACAATTTTGAGATTGTGAAGGGCTTTGAGAACCCTTGAAATTTCCTGGTTTATTTTCATTCCGTCACTTTTATTTTTAAGAGCTTTGTAGACTTTGAGATTTCCTCCAGTGCAGAAAAAACGGTCTTGGCCCGTGAAAATGAGAACTTTTAACTTTGATTTATTTGC
>JAYUEN010000374.1:0-1235 GCA_043739185.1 Bdellovibrionales bacterium | reverse complement strand
TATTTACCAAAATTAGTTGAGTTGAAGCCGACTTACCAACAGCTTTTGAAAATTCAAAAGGAATCTAAATTTTTTGAATCCGGATTTCTCAGCCTTTTAGATCACCTGCTCAGTAAAGCTAGCACCAGTGATGAGTTTATGGAGCCCCTTAAAATTTCTAAAACATATTGGAAGACCGACTCGTATGTTGCAGGCAGAGCCGCTGCAATTACCAAACATTTACCTAATTTATTGAAACAGCCGAACTTTAATGAAAAGATAGACGAGAATTTTGCCTTTTTTAAAGAAATAGGAGCACAAGCTGTATTTTCAAAATTGACCCTCGAGAATTTGAACAGCATACAAACTTCAAGTTTAAGTCCAGAAAAACGTACCCAAGTATTGAAGGTATTGAGAGTCATCGGTCCCAATCTCGATCTCACAACGGGATGGGAAAAAGGTTATGAAATGCCGGCGATGCTGGCTCAGAACGCTGAAGATTTGGTCGCGGCCTTAACTTTTTATAAGACTGCAAGTGGCGAATATATCAATGCCATTGCACGCACGACCAAAGAATATCTTCCGAAGCTAATTCAAATGGACCCAACCTATTCTCAACTTTTAAAATTATTAAAGGGCACTCGATATTTTCAAACGAGCTATTATACTTTGCTCAATTCGCTATTAAGCAAATCGAATAGTCTCGAGGAATTTATGGACCCCCTCATCTCTTCAGACAAAACTTGGGTTTCTCCAGATTTCACTTCTGAGCGCATTGAGATTTTAAAAGTTCATTCTCAAAAATTGACTTCATTTAGCAATCTCTTAGAGAAGTCAGATGAAATATTGCCCTTTTTTAAAGGCCTCGGATTGCAAACTTGGTTTGAAAATATTCTGGCAGCAAATATCTCAGATCGTCTTTTAAAAACCAAAGAATGTGACCAACAAATCGATATTTTATTGCGAGCAAAAAAATTCGGTAGTGATTCATTTAAAGAAATGGTTCATCAAATAGGTCGGCAAAATTATGATCATTTTTTATCACTCAAACCTTCAATGGGTGCGGACTCGGCCTATAAGTCGAATTTTTTCGTGGTCAAGGAGCGCATTGGTATGTTTTTTAAGGTTCCTATGGACATTCTTGGGTTGAATTCCTTTTCGAGAAACAGGTGTGAAAACTTATTTAGATAGAGTCGGCAGAATTGGCTCGCGTCAGAATCAGCATGATTCCGCAAGGGCTGGGGCCATTTGCGACA
>JAYUEN010000373.1:0-1238 GCA_043739185.1 Bdellovibrionales bacterium | reverse complement strand
ACTCTATGGGCCAAAGAATTCTAATGAGTTCTAATTTAGTCTTCAAGCTAAAAATTAATATCATTTAGCAATGGAAACAAATCTTGAAATCACTGTAGAGTTTTTAAGTAATGAGCTACTTCGCCGTAAAGGAAAGAATCGCTACTATTCGCTTCGTTCTTTCTCAAGAGACTTGGGAATTAGCCCTTCTTATCTTTCAAAAATTTTATCGCATCGGGTGCCTATGACAGAGAAGCTAAAGATTAAAATTATTAAATCCTTAGAGGCTCACAAATTAGCACCCAATCCGGCTGATGAAATCATGATTACGTAAATTCATTTAGTTGTGCCATTCAGATATCACGTCGCAAGAAATTCCAGCTGGACAACCAGTTGGGACATTTTTAATATTAATATACCAAGTGCCGGTTTCAATTTTTAGGTCATTTGATCCAGGGGCAACTGGCATCGTTTCATTTATAAGAAAGGTAGTCGATCCTCCATTTACGCCTGATAAAAAACGATCTGTAAGAAAAGGATTTGGGGATAACCAAATTGCAGAAGCTGAATAATCACACTTAGTTTTTGAAATGGTAACGAACCGACCGCCCCGACTTGGACCCACATCTACAAAATCAAAGGCTGCCGCGAATTTGCCCGTGGTCGAATCACTGGCAGCTATATTTAATCTAATGATCATTTGTGCTCCCGGTGTCATCACAGGTGCCGATCCCGAACTAAGTGAAATATTCACATCCATATAGGCATAGTTTCCCGAAGCCATTCGTACATATTGAGATGAGGCATTCAAATCATAGTGAACGGGAATACTAGGGCAGAGATCGACGCCTGAAGCAGGGGGAGGCGGCGGAGGCGTCGGGGCCGGCGTTGGGGACGCGCCGGGAGCAGGTGTAGGCGTTGGACTCGTTGCCGTTGGTATTTGGCAAATACAAGTCCAGTCGGCTGAATTATCAATTACATTTTGTTTTTGTCCTATATTTGCTTGTGTACAGCTCATACTTTTAAGTGAGGGGCGAAGATTCATAGGCGTAACCGGAGCAAAGTCATCAGCCCATTGCCAGGAGCACGATGGGCCATTGACCGGATTAATTGGGTTTGCGCTGGGGTTTGGATTGACTGAGCCGCTGTCACCAGAGGAGCTGCCACTTTGATTGAGTAAATTTTTTGAAGAGCTATAGGTTTCACCTGGGCTGCAGCCTTGAAAAGCAAATGCGGCTACGAAAAGAAACAACTTGAGA
>JAYUEN010000372.1:0-34842 GCA_043739185.1 Bdellovibrionales bacterium | reverse complement strand
TGGCCGCCTGGATCTCCGGTTTGTAAACGTCTGACAAAAACGCTATCAATGGCCGTGCCCGAAACTATTCCAAGATGACCCAATTTCGAAACTGTCCGAGCGAGATGCCAATCTGAAATAGCGATGCCCATGCCTGCTTGAATGAGCTTGGGTTCATCTGAAAACTTACGCACACGACTCCCTGTTTAAAAATTCAACTCAGCCTGCCATAATATCACAGATAACACAAAACTTATCCTTTTGGATCACCCCTGGAGATAGGCATTAAATTGAAAGCTTTAAGAAAAAAGGTGCATTTTCTCTAGCTTCCAGCAAGATTATTAATAAGACTAATATCTTAGAGCCTGCCGGGAGGCGGCGCGTGTAGCGAGCTTGAGCGAATAAATTGGCTGACGAGTCTTTTAGATCAAAAAAGCCGAGGCATACTTCATGCTATGTCGAGTCTTTTTTAGATCTGGCAAACCAAATCCAAGCGTTTTTACGCCAACCACGATCACGCAGCGGCACCCGCCCCAACAAGCTCTCAGTAAAATCGGGACTTTGCCCTTGGAACTTTTTACGAGCACTCATCCAATGATATGTAGATATTATTTCTCAAATGGCAAAAATTCAGATGAGTTCTGCTTTCGAGTGCGATCCAAATGTTCTGTCCAGCGCCAAAAATCTTCAAAATGATGCGCTTCGTTTTTAGCATAGAGAAACTTTCGAATGGACAAAACGTCTTTGTTGAAAGGATACTCGCCTTCAATTTCATCGAGTCTTCTTGCCGCCTTGTCTTTTAATGAATTTGGTAAAGCCTGAATACTCAAATGTACTGGAGAATTTAAAAAGTTCAGCTGGGGAAGAAGAGCAAACTCAGAGTCGAGAAATCGATAGAGCTCATTCAGTTTAAAAATATTGTATATCTGAACAGTGGTTTGAATTCGAATATCTAAAGGCTTTACCTCACGAGAAAAAGTAAAGGCCGATGAGATATTTGTAACAATCTCATCCCAATTTGCCGGATATCGAATATAATTATTAAGTGGTCCAAAGCCATCCAAGCTAACCGCCAACACAATATTACGAAAACTTTTGAAGATCTCTTTATAGTTTTCAGGAAAAACCGTCAGATTGCTATTAATGCTTAGATCAATATTTGAAGATGCGCCACTTTTCACAAGAGATTCTAAAAAAACAAATAGCTCTTTGATTAAGAAGGGCTCTCCACCGGCCAATCGAAGGTGTTGAATGGCCCCAGAATGTTGCAAAAGAAAATCTAAAATCTGCTGCTTAAGCCCGCTAACTGATTCGACATTTTTCATCGGGTAAAAAGATTCCCACTCCTTTTTCAATAATCGACTCGACCACGGCGCACACATACGGCATTTCAAATTACATAGGTTTGAAATTCGCAAATCTAGACTGAGAGGTTTAAAATCAGGAGCCTCAGAAGCATCCTTCGCAAGCAAATCTTCATATAGGACCGAAAAACTCTGGTTCATCGACTCCCTGTAGCTCGTTTGCCCCAAATCCTCTTGTTGAAAACAATTTTGACAAGCGAATGGCCGCTCAGCATTGATCATTTGCCTTCGAATTTCTTTCATTTGATCAGAATGCCATGCCTCAATAATATCTTGCGGCTCTTGAACCAAAAGTGGTTTTCCACTAGGGGAACGAATGCGAGACGAAAGCTCTTGGCTCATACAGCAGGGATAAACTTCGCTCGAGCTCGAAATGAAAACATGTGACCATGGCATCACGCAAAGTGTATTTTTCAAAATGTCTCCTGCACAATTAGTCAAGGTAAGATCTTGGCAACTGCCATCAGTTAGAACTTTCGCGATAGCTATTTGTAACCAAAAATCATCCAGCGTTTGTAAAGTCCAAGATCTAGCTCGCCCGAATAAAGTACTCGTGAAAGCTGACAACTGTTTACAAACTCTTTCAAAGAAGACTTACAATTAGTATGACCTTCAAACTCCGCATTAGAGTTAGACTGTAAAATCAGCAGACGATCTCCAGGAATTTTTTGAATCCAATCAGAAAATAAACTCATATGCTCACAACAGGTATTGATAATTGTATCAAAGCGATTAGTAAGATCTATATCTCGATTGTCAGTGTAGCGATGGGTATGATATATAGTTTCATTGTAGTCGATTAGATCCCAATTTGCGAAGCAGGACTTAAACTTCCAGTTATTTTTCAGATGATCATAGTTCAAATCATCCGCCGCTCGAATGCTCTCAGGATCAACGTCAAAGCTGCGAATGTAATTTATATTCAATTCTTCGTCATGAAGAAGTAAATATCCAAGAAGCCCTATCCAGCCGCCTAAAATCATAACATTCCCCAGATCGGTTAGTTTACTTTCTCGAAGCATATTTATAAGCCAAATCTTAGATCGAATCTGCTCTTTCGATAGAGCGTTCCTCCAATTCAAATTTGGATTAGTCTTGATCACTTCATTAATAAATAGACCCAGTCTTAGAGCCGAACTGACGCTAGTTTCCATATTTGACAATCTTGATCCTCTACAAAAATGATGTCAACCGCAGAGACTCAATAATGAACATGAATCCAATCCTAAAGCTGGCATGAAAGATCTCGACTAATTTACTGCACGTTAATATGATGTACTTATGTTAACCGCACACGAATACACCTTAGTCAGCCTTAATGAGTTTGTATGCAATTACAATCCGATTTGGAAACTTGGTCTCTTTCCAGTTTTGGAAGAAAATCTTGCTATAGCGGTGCGGCGAACGAAGGAACCCGAAATTAATATTTTGATTCCTT
The DNA here is from genome assembly GCA_043739185.1 of Bdellovibrionales bacterium. GTDB lineage: Bacteria > Bdellovibrionota > Bdellovibrionia > Bdellovibrionales > JAMPXM01 > JAYTQQ01. Next base: position 32,061 of record JAYUEN010000372.1, on the reverse strand, counting down.
TCGACTCTATGAATTCAGAGCAGTTTGATGTTTATCAAAAGCTTACGCTTTCACAGAAGAAAAACATTCAGTTTCAGCTTTGTCTTAGCCAGATCGATAGCTTGCAAAAATTACTTGAGTCCACAGTATCCCCGGTGCAATTGTGGATCCATAGAGATTTGACTCAGCGGGAGCTTGAACTCATCGAACAATTTATTGCAAGGCTTCACCTTGTATTTATATTCTCAAGTGATATCAACTTTGAGGCCCTATTTAGATTGCGACTTTTTAAGAAGCTGAGCTTTTTCATGCCGCAAAAGCGATTCTTTTCTACCACAATCCTTGATATTGAAGAAGCTTATGAGCAGTTTCTCATTTTAAAAAAACAATTCTTAGACATGGATATGTCGACGATTGCATTTAAAAATCTAGAGTCCCATCTATCAAATAGGACAATAAATTTTTTAAAACATCCTAATATTGAAAACTTTAAACGCTATCTGAAAGAAAAGAATTGGATCCTTTACTTGTATTTTTTGGCCGTCAACTTTGGCCGTCTAAAGAGAGTCAAGTCATATGCAGATTGACCTATCGGTTGTCATACCATTTTTGCCAACCGACACTCATTTAATGGCCTGCCTAACCAGTTTGGAAAAACAAAAAAATCTCTCAATAGAGGTCCTGATGGTCATAAACCCTAAAACATCGGTATGGCCAATATTGCCTCCACTAAATTTGAAAATAAGAAAACTGTCTTCTGAAAAAGGTGCCAATCGAGCCAGAAATGTTGGACTTCAGGCAGCAAAAACCGATCTAGTATTCTTTTTGGATTCGGACTGCATTCTAGACAATGAACTCACTCTGAAAAAATATGTGGATGAAATGACAAAGTATCCTCAACTCACAGCTTGCGGTGGCCCATACACCCTTTCGAGTGAGGCGAACGTCTGTACCAGGGCTTACCATCAGATTCAGTCGGCATGGCTAAGAGGAGGAATTTATTCAAAGCAAAACTTCACAGATCACCTAATGGGAGGAAATCTCGTCCTTAGAAAATCCAAACTTCAGACCGCCAAATTCGACGAACAAATGATTTTTGGAAGCACTGAGTATGAGTTACTGGATCGACTCGCAAAACGCGGAGATCAATTTATGTTTTTTGCAGACCAAGCGGTTAAACATATAAGTTCAATTTCAAAAAAAGACCTCATTTACAAAGCAAGATGTCAGGGTGAAGGCTTTAGACATTTAAAGAAGCAAAATGGTGATGTCCTAACGCGAGAAAAAACTTTGTTGCCTGAGCAAGACCACGATCAAAGTATTGCGCCATTTATTCAAATCTATTTTGAATCATTTGTTGGTGAGTCTTCTAGGTTAAAACTTCTACTGCAGAAAATAAAGACCCTAAAGAGAATTTCAAATCTCTAGATGAATTAGCTCAAAGTTCTGCTCATCTGTGTATTCAAATCTCTTTTGCCCAAGAGAAAAGTTATCAAGAGTCCTACGAAAGCCCGTCGACTGCGCAATATTTATTAAAAAGAAAAGTCGCGTCCCCTTTTTAAAGGCGTTTACATTCAATTTTTCGAAGAGTTCGATGTTTTGAATCAATATACAATCAAACTCGAATTGCGACTCGACACTCTCGCCCTTGTCATTTACCAAAATCAGACTAATTGCAGAGTTGTGAACATTGAAGTCTTTTATTCGTCCTGACTTAAATTTCCATCCAGCTAAATGAATAAAATTTACAAAATTATCTGATTCATAGCTGTTCGAATCGCTCAAGACTCGTCTAATTTCCTGACATCCCCACTCTTTTTTAAGAAGAATTTCTGTTGGCAATGTACAACATTCATCACCCAGAATAAGTAGCTTCTTAAACGTGAAATCAATCGGAAAAACCGATTCTAAAAACTTCATTGGACTTTCAGTTTCAAAAAAAACTTGAGGGTAGCGAACGCTCGGAAGTATCACCTGTCCCAAGTTCATTATCTGATCAAGACTGAATGAGTCTAAATAAGAACTTTTAAAGTTAGGCTCAATATATCGCCTGTATTTTTGCAAAATTATTATGGCCCGAAAAAAACCAAAAACCATGCACTTCAGAGCGCGCAGCGACAAAGTATTACGAAAGAAGATCTCAGCTCCTTCTGCAAGCATCAGCCTTCTATGAAAGACTCCTTCTGAATATTCAGAAGAGTCATCCAGAGTATAAGCGTGAAAAACAATTTGTTTTGACGGCACAAATGACATTTTCAAATAGAGAAGTCTAAAAATCAAATCCAGGTCTTCCCAGCCATAAGTGACAAAGCAATTTCGAAAGCCGCCAACTGTAATAAAGCTTTCTTTTGTCATGCACCAACAATATGAGGCTCCCCATGATACAAAATCAGCATCGGGAGATTGGTTTTTCATAAAATTTGAAGCATCACTTGTGAAATCTCCTGGGTGTTTGAGCGCTTTCGCACCAAAGTCATTTAACCCAAACAAGTCTTGAGTTTCTTTGTGGTTCAAATCTGCGCGATAAGGCTGAATGACTTTGTTTCGAAAGTCCATTTTAAACAATTCGCTCAAAAAAGTCTTAGGCAGTAAAATGTCGGAATCAATGAACAAGAAATTATTAGCTGATGCATTCATTGCCCCAAAATTTCGAATGGCACCGACACGATTCAATTTTTCTTTACTAAGTGGATCACTTGTTATGTAAAAGTAGCGAAAATTGAATTTTGGAGAATTCTGACCGATCCACTCTCTAATGGATTCTTCAGTTTGGTCATTGCTACGATCATCAATAATGATAACTTCAAACCATCTGTTGAAATCAACCTGACTCTGAATGGCCGCCAGCACAGGCATCAAATACTTTGCTCGATTATGACTCGGAATGATGATCGACAAGTCGGGTTTAGCATCGAAATACTTATATTCAATCAGACTGTGATTCTTCCAATAAAAAGACTCTTGCTCAACGTGCAAGACTTCTTCTAATGAAAATAGATGTGGCAAATTGCCATTATTTTCAAAGAATTGATATTGTGCTTTTGCGATTTCAATTGAATGGCTCGACGGCGGCAACGCTCCTTCCCTTGAAATTTCGACAAAAATTGGGACACCATTGGATTCAAAATCAATGACTTTCATAACATTCAAGTTTGTCATTGCAGTTAACTGCAATGTGAACCAAGCAACGTTTAAGTTGCCAACGTCAAGTAGCAACTCTGACGCTAAATTAAATCTAATATTAATCGCTAGCTCTAAGGATACAATTTTCTTTAAAAGTACCAAGTCTCGAAGGTCTGCACTTTCAATTTGTAAAATCAAACGAATACTTTTTGCAGTCAATAGTGACTTCAATAAGATGATTTGCTCATATGAAAATCCCTGGCAATGTTCTCGGCGAACTAAAATGGCTTCATATTTAAAGAAGTCAATATAGCTCCATTTGGGATGGTCCAAATCAAAAATTTCAGGCCAACTTCTAAATATTTTTGAACTGGATATTGGGTGCCAAATTGTTTGCTCTAGCATTTGTGAGTCTTTCGAAATTTAAAGCGAAGCTTTCAAACATGCGCCCAGCTCTCATTCAAAATTCAATCGGTCGGGTCACGGAAACGACTCTATATAGAGGCTGCCGTTAAGAATTATCCTTAGGACGCCCACAAAACTCAAGCTCTATTATAAGAAGCTCGTAAACTTGACGAGTTGACAGGTGCGAGGTACATTTTGTCTATTCTGAAAATTCGTAATTCTACTGATGAAGATTATCTATGAAGATTTCAAATCCAAATGACGTGAAGACTCACCCAAGCTTGTGCATGAGCCCTTGGACGCACCTTCACATTAGCACACAAGGCGAGGTGTTTCCCTGCTGCTTTACGGACTCAAACCAACCATTAGCTCACCTTGACAAGAAAGATTTGAAAGAAGTTTTCAATCAGAAAGAAATGAGAGATCTTCGGAAAGAAATGATAAGTGGCGCCCGGCCCGCTGGCTGTAAAAAATGTTTTGAAATTGAGGATGCAGGCGGCAATTCTCATCGTCGATTTATTAACAACAACTTCAGTAAACATTTCGCTAAAATTAACGAAACTGATGCCGACGGCAAGGCCGAATTTTTTTTGGCCTTTTGGGATTTTCGCTTTTCTAACCTATGCAATTATAAATGCCGCACCTGTGGATTTCTAAACAGCAGCGCCTGGTATGAGGAAACCAAAAAGCTTGATCCGAATTTGGGCCCACCGGTAAAAAAAATAATAAATCAGGTCAATAAATTGTGGCACCAACTCGAGTCGCATTTTGAAGAGCTGGAGTGGGTGTATTTTGCAGGTGGTGAGCCCTTGATTATGGACGAACATTGGCAGTTACTCGACAAGCTCGTTGAAAAGAAAATGTTTAAAACTAAAATTTCCTACAGTACAAACCTTTCTGTTTTAAAATTTAAAAATTATGATGCTTTAGAATATTGGAAGAAATTTGAAAGCATACACGTTTGGGCGAGTCTCGACGCCACCCATGAGCGCGGAGAGTACATTCGAAAAGGCCAGCAGTGGACCCAAATACTAGAAAATCGAAAACGCTTGATGCGAGAAGCGCCGGAAGTTCATTTCACCATCATCGTGACCCTCAGCGTATTCAATATCTATCATATTACCGATTTTCATAAGGAGTGGACCGAGCAGGGGCTTATTCCTATAGTTGAGTTTGTGCCGAATCTGCTCTTTTATCCGACTCACTTTCGAATTCAAATCCTAACGAGACAAGAAAAAGAAAAAGTTCTCTTGAAAATTAATGATTTTTTAGCTTGGGCGAAAGGGACGGCTTCATCGACTGAGTTTAATATAGTTCGATCTAGATACGAGTCGATCATAAATTTTTTAATGCAACAAGATCTCTCTCACTTAATGCCTGATTTTTTATCTAAAACTAAAGCGCTGGACGTTTCGAGACAAGAGGATTTCACTAATGTCTTTCCCGAGCTGACGGCAATTGACCAAATCTAAAATGAATTTTCATGCATCAGTTCTAGTATTGAATATCTTTCATGAGAAATTGACGAAAGATAAGTAATCATTTAATTAGAGCCCGATGGCAGACACTTATACTACACGCCATCACAAAACCTCGGACCAAGCCTTCCAAAGCAATCTCATCTCCCAAAGTATTTTAAATCCAAAATAATACAATTTCTGCTTATTTGTTTTTAATGTAGCCATCGATTTCAAATAACTAATTCTCCAAGGCACATTTTGAAATATAAACATTCTCGAAGAAAGTGTTAATTGAAAAAATTTAAAGTCATGATCGATACCATACTCAGAACTCGAATCTTCAAAGTGATATAAATGATATACAGATGTTTTTAGCAACTTAAGGCGAGGTTTCAATTTGACGGCTCGATATCCAAAATCTAAATCTTCGTAACCATAGGAAATATAATTTGTGCGAAATCCGCCGGCCTCGACAAAAACCTTTCGTGACACCGACAAGCAAAAGGTCATAAAAAACTTCCACGGAGTTCCCTCGGATTCCCAATCGCCGGTTTCATAAAAATGAGTCAAATACTCTTGCCACTGCGAACGCATTCTATCTGACTCTTGAAACAGAATGTCTTGACCATTCGCCTGTACACTTGAGTCCTTGCTGAGATAAAATCTTCTAGGACTGACAACTTCAGCATCGCGGTGAACAACTAAAAGTTTATCAAGATAGTCGTTTGCAATTAAAATATCTGAATCCAAAAACAAAAACAGATCGGCCCTCGCCCATTTCGCACCCATATTGCGAATTGGACCAGCTCGATTTCCGATATAAAATCCCTGAAGTCCAATCTCGCGTCGAACATAAAAGTAGCTGAGATCAAATCGATACAGACTTTCAGCTTTCAATTTCAACTCAGGCCCCAATCTGTCGGTGCCGCCATCATCTAGAACAATGACTTCAAAATCATGAATGCTGAGACTTTGCCCATTCAGACTATTCAATACTTTGAACAATAAATCTTTTCGATTATAAGTTGGAATTATAATACTAATTTTAGGAACCGCAGCTTTTCGATTAATCCATATTGGCCGGTCTTCAAAAATCCAATTTAAGTGTCCTTGATTTCGCCTATCCAACAAATCATGTCCAAAAGGCGTTTCAAATTGTGTATCACCAGACAATTTGAAAATCCCTTGACATATGGCATAGATCTCAACCGCGCTAAAGTAGTCATCAGTCTCTACAGTATTTGGAACAAAAAACATCTTAGTGTCGTTGCGAATCTCTCTAGCTAGCTTTTGCCAATCATTCAAATTCCAGCTTGATTTCAGAACAAGAAAGTACTTCTTTACTTGCTTTGGCAAATGCGCTTTTGCTAGCGCATCTACAGAAGTGAAAAAGATTGCAATAGGTTTCAATTTCAATTTCTGTTGCTTAGACTCAGGCAAAGCAAACCAATAATCACTGTAAAAAATATGTTGGCTCTGAATTTGACCGGCTTCAAATTTGCCAATCAAACTATCATAGCTTTGGTGCTCGATCGAACTGCATGGCAACGCCACAGTTTTGGATATTGAACTGGCCAATTTAGTTTGTTTTTCTTCAACTTCTCGATCAGAAATATTTTGTTTTGATCGATACCCCAATCTACTGCAGAAATGACAAGTTTGAGAGAAGGCGCATTGACTTGATATTGGTAATAGTTCAGTTCTCAAACGAAGTACTCCACAAACTCCGGAAAAATTGCGACAAAGTCTTGCTTTCGAAGGTCTGAAAGATTTCGAATGTATTCCTTAAATTCGGGCCAGTATATACCCCAATCCTCTTTATCCATATGAATTGCAAGATCAGAAAGCCGGCGATCCCTTTCTACTTCAGAGATTTTAAACAGGCGGTCTCGCGCTAAAGTTTTTATTGGGGCCGGTAGAATTCGTGCATTCAAAAAGTGCGGTGTATGAAGTAGGTTAAACGAAATATTTGACAGAGTCGGATCATCCTTTGATTTCTTAAAGTTTTGCTTACGCTTCCATTCAATAAATTGGGTCACAGCTAAGATGTTCAGGGCCTGCACCGTAAATGAAAAACTGAAATTAATGTTTTTATTGGACTGATCAAGTTGCTGTAGGTTTTTTTCTAAAATTGTCCAGCGACTTGGATAGCGAATAAATTCATTTTTTCTCTCTATCGAATCTAGACTAACCGAGATGTCGACTTTTTGAAAGTGGCTCCACATTTCAAAATGCGCCTCATTTAAATAGCTCAAATTCGTATTATATCGCAATCTGATCTGACCAGCAAAACCCCTCATGATGATTTGCTTAAGACACCATTGATGTTCTTTCTGAATGAGTGGCTCACCACCAGCAAAATAGATCTCTTGAATGTCTTGAAGTCTTGCAAAGAAGTCAGTCCAAAAAGGAGACTCAATATCATACCAGTTTGATTCTCCAAATGGCTTGGCGTCTTCATGGTGTAGTGCATGCAAATAACTTTTTAACCTAGGAGATTCTACTTTAGCAGCTAGACCTATATAGTCAGCACTCCAAGAAGAACTCTCCTTTGCTGAGCACATGACACACTTAAGATTGCAAGTATTGCCAAATCGCAAATCGACATATTTAAGCTTGGGAGCCATTGGCAGCTGTGCGACGTCACTCTGCCACTTTCTATTTTCTTGAAGTCTTTTAGATTCCCCAAATTCTTCTTCATTGAATTTGCAGATCTGACAGAGCTTCGGCACCAAACCGCGATTCATTTCTTCACGCAGCTCCCGTGCTGTCTGCGAGTTGAGAATTTCATCAAGACTATGATGCTTCAGATTCGAGACGGGCTGAAGCGTAGATTTTGAATCATCCGTGGAGGTCTTGAGCGTCGTATTATTTGAAAAACCTGTGATGCAACAGGGCCGAGTAGCTCCGGAAACCTGAGTTGCGATATGTATCCAAGGCAATATACAGCGAAAACCATTCATAGAAACGCATCTTTCAAAAATGGTAAATGCTGTAAAACATTTTGTCGCCTAGACTGATCGAGATGTTTTGTCCAAGCCTTAAACTTGTCAAACTTTGCGCTTTCATCGCGCTCAAAGAGCAATGCCTTATGGGCTGAAATATCTCTATTATTTGTATATCTTCTCTCCAATCGCACAAGCTCAGCCTGGACAAGTGATTTGAACTCGCTAGGCAATGCCTGAATGCTTAGATGACTCGGACTTGAAAGCATATTCAGCTGAGGGATAATCTCAAACTCAGTTTCTAAAAATTGAATGAGATCATCCAGCTTCATAATATTATATATCTGAGCAGTTGTTTGAACTCGTATCTCAATAGATTTAACTTCTTCAGAGAGCGCCTTTAGCATTTTCAAATTCTTAACGATCTGATGCCGACGCAAAGGATATCGGATGTAATCATTGAGATCGCCGTAGCCATCCAAACTTACACTCACTTCGACTTCACGAAATTCAGAAAAAAGTCTGATCAGTTTTTCAGGAAACAAGGTCAGATTGGTATTGAAGCTAAGTCCAATATGCTCTGATTCATTTAATACGATCAGGTCCAATAGAAATTTTTGAAGCTTTTCGGTGAGAAAGGGCTCCCCGCCCGCAAACCGCAAATGTTGAATTTGAGAAGAGTGCTTCAATATGAACGCCACCACTTCTTCTGATATGAAACTATCGTTCTTATTTAGCTTCTCTTTGAAAAAGGATTCCCACTCTCTTTGCAAAGATTTACTCGACCAAGGGGAACACATACGACAGCTCAAAATACAATGGTTTGACCATCTCAAGGCCAAACTAATAGGTAAAAATACGGGATTTACATTCTCCTTCTCAATAATCAAAGCTTCATAGACTTCTTTATTTTTAGAATTCATGGATTGTCGATAGCTTGTCTGGCCCGCAGCCTCCTGCATTTTACAGCTCTTGCATGAACTTGGCCATTGGCCTTCAGTCATTTTCAATCGCAGATTCTTCATTTGCGTAGAGCTCCAGGCTGCCAAAAGATCATTTGGGCTTTCAGCGAGCAATTTTACGCCCTTTTCGCTTCGAATTGGGTCGTATGAGTCTTGACTCACGCAACATGGATAAATCCAACCCGAACTTGATATAAACACATGCGACCAAGGCAGGACACATAGGGTTTTTGACTTCATATTGACATTGTAAAAGACTATTCCAGTATTATCAATCGACATAAAAGACTAAATATGACCGATATTCCTATTTCGACCAGACCCATTCAACAAAAAAAATTGAGTTATTATGAAATGAGAGCTCAATATTTGTATTGAAAGCTTTTTTTTCAAGGCGAAAATTTATCTTAGGCTTAAGCTTTCCTTATGTTCTCTTGGCATTGTTTTGAGTCGTGTGTTTGCCGGCTGCTGGATCAATACAAAATCTCTTTAAAATGTCCAATCGCATTTTTGGTCTCTCAGTTAGCTCTCTTAGATTGGATGCGACTCCTGACTTAGTGAGAAATACACGTGGAAATACAAAGAAACAAAAACAGAATGTAGGCCCAAAAGCGTATGAAAAATTGACCTGTAGCGCCAACAAATAAAGTGTTTGAAATCGAAATATCAAACCAATCCAGATAGATGGTTTAAAAAATCCAAGATTGAGAAAAGACTTCGTGTCTTGACTAAATCTTGTGAACAGAAATACCTTGATCGAGTGAAACAAGCTCATACCATAAAATCTTTAGTGATGACTGGCGCTTCAAGTGGAATCGGCAATTCATTTTTGAATCTAGCGAAAGAACAATTTTTTCAAGTCCACACACTTGGTCGAAGCAATATTTTGACGGATAGAGAGAGCCACTCTCATTTTTATTTGGATCTCAAAAACGCAGTTCTTCCTCAATTGGAAACATGGAAAAGGCCGTCCTCAATAGATGCGCTGGTTTTATGTGCCGGGGCTGATGAAGGCGGACGAACTCATTTTCTGAAAAATTCTTTCGAAGTTTGGGAGGCCACTTTTCAAGTCAATTTCACTAGAAGCCTTGAGCTCATCCATTTATTGTTACCACAAATTTTGGAGTCCGGCTTAAAGACTATTCTTGCCGTTACCTCAATGAATATTGATGCTCCACCCAAAACGTGCCTTGCCTATACTGCCGCAAAAGCCGCGATGCGATCAGCTCTTGATAATTTACGCCTCGAATACAAAGACCAGGATTTAAGAGTAATAGAGATTTGCCCAAGTATTACAAAGACCAATTTTGCCTTCAATCGCACCAAAAAGCTTGAAGAGGCAAAGACATTTTATGATTCTTTCAGTTCAGTTCTTGATGCCGAGAGTGTAGCAAAAACCATGCTTTGGGCTCTCAATCAAGATTCCAAAATTTCAATATCTAAACTAGAAATTCAGCCTACGAGGCTTGCTACATGAACTGGAATCCAAACGATCTTCACTTTGAACATATTCACCTAGAAATATCGAGTAAATGCGCACTGAAGTGTCCGCGCTGCCCACGCACCGAACATCCAGAAACGCCCTGGCTCTCGAAACAACTTGGCCTTCAAGATATCAAGAGAAGCCTTCCAGAATTTCTCTTACGTGATCACATTTAACGAATAACGATTTGTGGTGATGTTGGCGACCCTATTTACAATACGGAGTTTCACGAAATCTTGCATTATATCAAAAGTGTAAATCCGCGCATCCATCTCTATATAGTCACAAATGGTTCATATCGCACTCGTGAATGGTGGGCAAAGACTGCAAATATTTTAAATGAATACGATACTGTTGCATTTAGCATTGATGGCTTTGATGATGCCTCAAACCAGCTCTATCGCATAGGATCTGACTGGGAGTCCATCGCTATTGGTATGAGCGAAATCCAAAAGAGCAAAGCCTTCATGGTTTGGGCCTGTATTTTATTTAGCTTCAATGAAAACAAAATGGACATCATTCAAAGCCTTGCAAGAGAGCGCGGCTGCGATTCAATTCAAATCACAAAGAGCACAAAGTTCGGCTTAAATTATGCTCGCTTCAAAGAGACCCAAGGCATTGATCCCCTGCAACCTTCAGAAAAATCGATTTCAAATTCATTGCGCTTTGAGCGCTCATGGGAGCATCTATCGAACCGAACAATAGATAATAACAAGTTTATTGAAACCATGCTTATCGCAACTAAAGAAAATGAAAAGATATACGCCCAGGCTCCGGTCTTTCCTTTGTGTAAAAATGGAAATCGCGGCCTTTATATAAATGTCCTAGGACAGTTATTCCCGTGTTCATGGGTGAGTTTTCCATATACACAAATGGTCTCTATAAAGTCGGGTCGAACGATAAAATTTAAAGATTCATTTTTTAATAGGTATTCAGATCAGTTTAATCTCTTGAAGAGAGATTTCAAGGATGTGGTTTCTGAACCTCTATGGCAAAGACTTTTCAGTGGCTTTCAAGACGAGAAAACTTGCTTTGCTGAATGCGAACAAAAGTGCGGTCAGCATGTTATGACTCCCGAATATAAGGTTGGCTGGTTTTTGAACTGATAATAGAGCAAGTTTTCCCTAAATCGATCTGACGGCCTATTTAATGCTCAACAGAGTCAATACTGCTTTTTCAGTTTTCGCATTTGCGATCACATTGAAAACCGCAAACTCAGATCCAAAAAATGAAAATACCGAGTGTACTTTTTTAGTGTTAATATAATACCACCGATGATTATTCAACCTGATGATCTGATTGTCGAGGATCCAAACTAAACTAGCTTCTTGGCAACCAGAAAAAGTATAGATAAGTCGAAAAGTATTTTGGTCCAGGTCTCTATGATAAGGAAAGAACCCACCTACACCAAGTCTGATAATATGTGATCTTCCCAATTCAAAATGTTCACTTAAAAAGCCGAAGCTCTTGGCAAATATTGGAGTTGGTTTATTGAAATCTGACTCGCAATACTTTGTGTTATTAATGCGATTATACTCGTAGAGGCTATCTAAGTCAGGGATACCACTACTTTCTCCATCCAGCGAAGTTAGGCTGACTCCCCATCTATTGACATTTTTTCTTGGGTTGTATTGCACCCAGTTCAAGCTTTGAATGTCCAACTCTGGCATTGGCAAATTTATATTAAAGTAGTCTTCATAACTTTCAAACATAGAGCAGACTCTTCTCGAGAGGTTTTAAATTCAATTATAATTCAAAATAGGTATCTTGACTTCGAAGTACCCGACACTTCAAAGTATGGCAGTCTTCTCGAATGAGTCCAGATGTTTTTAGCAGGCACCGAGATAGAAAAAGCAGAGTTTTTAGTGTCTTCACTATTATCACTTCTCAAAATTGGAGTCTTAAAAAGCTCTTAAATCTACGCAAAGATAATGCCTACTCGCCGCGGCTTCTAGACCTAAGTCTTTATCAAATGGAGGTTAACCAAATTATGTTAATCGAGATATAGTGATTGAGAGAATACCTTTCTTCAATTGAGTTTCGGAGGCCTATGTTGTGTCGAGAATCCTGTACTGCAAAATTTCAGAAGCTTTCTTGTAGGGACAAAACTCGCCTGTTTCTTCTCTTAATTATTTTTATAGCCACTTCGTTCGGGCCATTTTTTGCGTTAAAATATGTTTCTTTTCCTTACGAGGATCGACTCTATCCAATTTGGTCTTACAAATTATTTGCAGGATTTCCTCGTCAATCAATTGGATATCAAGTACGAATATCAAATATGGATAGTCAAACATTCAATCCGCCACTTGATTTGTTTGAACTGCTCCCAACCCGAGAAGGCCTCATATTTAGCCCGAGTGTATTAATAGAGCTGATGGCAAAAAGCATTGAAGCAAATGACCTCAAACGATATAACGAATTAAAAATGACATTTGAGACTTTTAAATTTCAGGACCAAAGTTTCGTTCAATATAGTGTCTATAAAATTAAATGGAATGCTATTGAAAGATTTACCAACGGAAAGTTACTCGAGGAAAAACATCTTGTCGATACTGTCTATAAAAAAATTTCGAACTAATTTTCCTCAAAACCTTCAGCTCTTTTACTTTCTTGTAGCTTTCGTTACTTATACCAATTTGACCAATCAATTGAGTGCCATTTCTCTATATGAGTTTAAATATGTAGAGCTTCCAATTGCATTAGAATTTCTTAAGTGGCATTCACCAAAATATTGGGCCAATATTCTATTGCCAATCAATATTATAATGCCTTGGATATCTTTGCTTTTCTATCGCCTACAAAGCATTCGCATTCTAACTTGTATCGTATTTCTAATCTCCTTTGGCCTTGCCTTCGCCTGTATTCGATTCGGACATAGCTACTGGCCGATGATATGGGCCCTCATATGCTTTTCTATTCCTGGTAATCTTGAAAATGAACCACCTGTCAAAGAGCAGCCAGAGAACTTCTCGTACATATATGTTCTGAGCTATGGCTGTGCTCTACTAAGTGGAACTCTCTTTTACTTTTGGCCGGCCATCTGGAAGATAGCACTCGGAACCCTTGATGGTAATCTCTTCAGGTTGGATTTTGGCTCAAATATCATTTCTTTTTATTTATTATCCCATGGTAAAATGAGCCTGCTCGGGAACTTACTTGTTAAGCATCAATTGCTGTCTTATTTTGGCATCCTAAGCTTTGTAATTGTTCACCTGAGTTCACCGATTATACTATTCAGTCAAAGATATATGAAAGTCTGGGTTATTCTCATTTTGCTCTTTCACTTCTTAAGTATCTTGACTGTTCAAGTGAACTTTTTAATAGCAGGAATGAGCGTGGCACTAATATCTCTTTGTGCGCCTAACGCTGTCTTCATTAAATTTAAATCTCTCGATCATTAAAATTTCTATTGTCTTCTAAATCAATTCCTAAAGAATCCAATTTAGCAAGGGCTGAAGAGTTTTTATAAATCATGCTCCCTAATACTTCTTGAACATACCTACTCTTTCGTTTTGTCATATCCTGCAGGTTTAGCCACTTGTACTTCTCAGTAAAATCTATTTTATGAGAAATGATAAAATGACTTTCTTTTTGAAATCTATTATGAGCGGAGGCATCACCTGAGAAATCCAGAATATCTAGCCAATTAAGCTCAAATTTCGCGGTCTGCTGATAGTCACCACAGATAGGGAAAATAGAGAAACTCTGAAAGTCTATCAATTCACGATAGACCTCTGGAAACTCAAGTTCTTTAATCAAGCAAATTTCAAGTTCAGAATAAAATCGGCTTTTTTGTTCAAGAATCTCAATGAATATCCATTTCTCATGCTCGTAAAGTGCATTTTCCTCATCTTTTCTTGCAAAGAAAATAGCTTCTTCATCTGTCAAAAATGAATTTAAATGTGCTTTGAGATTCTCTAAAATTTTTCCAAGATGGGTATTCTTATTGTGGATAAAATAATTGAAAATCTTTGAATAAAAGTCCCCATAAGAAATGCCTAATTTCACTTTAGAAAAATTGGCCAAATGACGAGTCAAACCCAAATTGTGCAAACCGCTAATGAAGGCATAATATTGGCAGTTTTCAATCCATTCGTATGTGGACATTTTATGGTGCCCAACTATGTAATCAATTCTTGGATAGTAAATACTATCTAATTCGGTATTGTCAGAAACTGGTCCAACAATTTTAGACCGCTTGGTCTTGATTTTATATTTTTTGAGATACGACTTTTCATTGGCGGGCGCATTAGGCAAAAGTGCATACAAATAACAGCGAATAGAGTCGTGAAAACCCAAATCTAGCAAGTCATGAATTGTTTTCTTAAAGCTTTCACAAGTATCTTCAGGACTCCCCAAAATGATTGCTGCAAATACATGAACATTTGAACTCTTGAGGCGAAGGACCATCTCGCGGTGCTGTTGTTCGGCCATATTGAGTCGAAGCATCGCAGATAGTACTTCCGTACTCGTAGATTGATATCCAATCAAAACCCCTCGGTTTAGATTGGACTCATGTAATTTCAAACAAATGCTGGTAACCCGATCAATATTATTTTTGGCAGCACACCAGTCAACAATTTTTGGCCAATTCGATTCACTTTTTTGTTTGCAGATTTCATCTACAATAACCTCATCTCGAGGCAGAATTCCAAAGTTTGCATCCGCTATATAAACTCGCTCAATTTTATTTTGCGAGAACCACTTAATTTCTTTCATTAGTTTATTATTTGAAAAAGCTCGTATTTTTGTCGAAACATTAGAGCCCCAGTCACAAAACACACAACTATAAGGGCAGCCGCGGTTTGTTTCCCAAATTACGGCAAGACTTTTATCTTTTGGATGCAGCTTCAGAATTTCAATCATTTGAGGATCGTCACAATAAGGGCTTGTGTCGTCCCACGACTTGACCTTCTCAACGCCGGTTCGGCGAGACCATTTGCCCTCGAGCTTCGTGATTATCCCCGGAATTTGAGAGTAGTCTGCGCTTGAGCATTTCATTCTCTCACACAATATTTTTTGGAATGGAATCTCACCGTCGTGTGTGACCACAATATCTATAAATGGATATTGCTCAAAAAAACATTCATCATTCCAATCAGGTTCGGGACCACCGGCCACAACCAAACACTCTGGATTGATCTGCTTGACTCTTTTTGCTATCTCACACTGCAAAGAAAAGTTCCAAACATAACAACTTATACCAAGTACATCAATTTCACTTAAATCGTATTCAGCAATTAAGTTTTCAGGGGTATCATACAAGTAAATTGGTCTCAGCCATTCATAGTGTTGAGAAATCTGTGGATCTCTTTGGGCAAATACTTTCAATACGCCATGAATATATGGAAGAAAAGTAATGTAGGTACTTGAGGGATTGCTGATGAGAATTTTCGCCATATGAACCTATAAGTTTAGGGTAATGCTCAGGCACCAACAAGTAATATTCACCTCTGAAAAATAGACACAGCGTACCTATTTAAAAAAAATCTCAAGCCAACTAGATAATCTATTAAGAGTAAAATAGGATAAAACTCAACCAATCACTTTCTAGAGGCATTCTGTGGCCGCAAACGTTAGATTATTTGAAAAAACAGATGAGCGCCTAAATCTGTTTCTGCCGCTCGTTCTATTTCCCCTCGTAGTTGCAGCCATCACCTTTGAGTGGGGATCAACTTCGGGTGAAAAGCTCTTGGTCAATACCATCGCTAGCATTTTTTTGATAAGTACACTTCATCTTGGATTTACATTTGCAAATCTCATTGCTCTGCCCGAGTTTCAAAAGATCATTAATATAAAAACAAAGGGCCGCCCTTTTTTTTGGTGGGCCAAATGGATATTCATATATGCCGGACTCGTATTCGTCGGACTGATACCCTACAAATTGATCGCGACCTCGCCAGTTGTAGATTATAACTTTATGGCAAAATTCTACTTTGGGATATATCTTTTCAGTAGCCGCGCCCATACTTTGATGCAGACCCAAGGTCTCCTAAAAGTTTATAACTTCAAAATCAAAAATAACGTAAATAGTGAAAGTTTATCGAGTCAGTTTGAAAAATCCGAATCGCGAGAGATGCTTGCTATTCATTTTCTCGTTTTGTTATGTGGGGCTCAAGCCTTCATATTAAGCTTCTATCCTCATTCTTTTGGGTTAGGATACAAAATGACAATGCTTGCGATCGGGATCCTGATCGTGGGTTTTATTTTCTTCAATACTTTAAAACAAAAAGGTGTAGAGCATTCGTCCAAGAGATCTTATTTACTTCGCCTGCTTTACTATCCGGTCACTCCAGCCATAGGCTATGCAACTATTGCTACAGAAATTATACATGGAATTGAATATTTATTTGTGACTAAAGAAATGCACTCTAATTCAAGCATCAAAAACAATAAACTTTGGATCTCAATGCTTATTTTATTTTGCTCCGCTATTTCCTTAGTTTGGTTTTTAAGCTCCCATCAGCCGCTCATTAAGTATCTATACCGAAACGATCTCGGGCAAATTCCAAAAGTTTGGGTGGTATTCTCAGTTTTGAATGTGTCTAATGCTCTCATGCATTTCTATTTAGATGCTGTGATTTTTCGCTTTCGTGAGCCAGAAATTAGTGAAAATATCGGGCCCCTCATATCAAACCTAAAACCGAAATTGGCTGCAAATGTCTAATCAAATCCACCCCCCAAAAAAATATCGATTAGCAGCTTTGATCGCGAGCGTGGCCTGGTGCTTTGTATTCTTTCTGCTTTTCGCCAATCGAGATAAATCTTTTCGCCAGCGCTTTGAGGCATTAAACTTGCGAAGTGAGCTGCGAAACGACGCTCGAGTACCAGCCTTAAAATTTGAGGATGCTACTGTGAGCTTTGGCTTTTCGGACTATAAATTCAAACTGCCTGAGCTAATGAAAGACTACTCAAAGGGCTTAGAAAAGAATGAAGCGCATTTGCGAGGAGAATACATTCTTGGACCCGGAGTAGCGGTCGCTGATTTTAATAACGACGGCTATATGGATGTCTTTTTGCCAGCAGGTAGTTCGCCAGGAAAGAATCATTTATTTATAAATCAAGGCGGAAATCATTTCGTAGATCGTGCGTTGGAATGGGGAATCAGTGACCTCAATTCAAGTCAAATTGGAGCACTCTCGCCAGTTGTATTTGATTTCAATGGCGATCATTTGCCCGACCTATTTATAGCCGGACTAGGATGCACTCGTCTTTATGAAAATCGCGGAGATCACTTTGTTGATGTGACTGAGGTTTCTGGCCTAAAAGACTGTAAAAATAGTCAGGGCGCAGTTGTCGTTGATATCAATCATGATGGTCTCCCAGACTTGTTCGTCTTTCGTTATTTTCCAAATTTTAATTTTTTAGACCCAAAGGCTTTTGTTTGGCCAGAAAATACCTATTCAGCAAATAACGGCGGTCAAGATTCACTCTATTTAAATTTAGGAAATGGAAAGTTCAAAGACATTACTGATCAGGCACTGCCCCCCTCTACAGGCTGGGCCATTGATGCAAACTATGGCGACATGAGAAATCAAGGTAAAATGGATCTCTATGTTGCCAATGATTTTGGACCTGATTTCTTGTTTGAAGAAGACGGCTCAAAATTTGTAAATCGAAGTGGCGATCTCGGAATCCCAGACCGAAGATACGGAATGAACGTCTCTTTTGTTGATTTGGATGGGTCAGGCACTCCACATGTTTTCATCTCAAATGTATTTTATCCAAGATATAATGAACGAGGAAATTTCTTGTGGCACTTCGATCAAAATGGCAAAGCTACTGATCGCGCGCCCGAATTTGGTTTAGAAAATTGTCTTTTTGCCTGGGGGGCCGCATTTGGTGACTTCAATTTAGACGGGCATATCGATTCGTATGTCGCAAATGGCTTTGTAAGCCGGGACAAGCCCTGGACGTCAGGCGATGGATTTGTGACGGCAACTTTTGTCGGATTACCCGGAATTATGACCAGCCACTTAAGTCTTTTTGAACGAGAAAAAATCCCATTTCGCAGCGGAAACCAAGTCGACTGCGTATTTGTAAATCAAGGCTCAAAATTTAGAAATGAATCCTACAGATCTGGAATTCGAAAGTCTTGGGACGGCCGAGCCGTTGCAATGATTGATACAAGAAACAATGGCGTAATAGATTTAATCGTAACCACAAGGACCGGCGAAGTGCATTTTTTAAAAAATCAAACTGCCCCTAGTCAAAAGTGGATTGGTCTCAAAATTAATCACAAACCTGGCTTATCCATTTCTGCCGGTACGAAAATTGAAATTGTTCAAGATGGCTTCAAAGCCTACCGCTGGGATACATCAGGTAAATCTGGATTTATTGCTTATTCAGATCCGAGAATTCATTTCGGCTTACCAAAAGAAGGCCCCGTCAGCATCAATATCCTTTGGCCACTTGGTAAAAAGACGCACTTAAGTAACTTGGCCTCTGGCAAATATTATTCGGTAAATGAGGAGTAGTTGAGATCTATGCTAAAATACTTTCCAAATTTGCGCGATCCGCGCTGGGTGCAAGTATCTATTCTCGCAGTCTATGCAATAGTGGCTCGAGAAGTTTTCAATTTTGAACGCTCGCACTGGATCACTGCTGGTCTTTTAATCTGGGCCATTTCTTTAGATTTTGTCATTGGTTGGACTAAATATAAAATATCGCGAGTTCCTATTGGCTCGGCAGTTATTGCTTTTGCTTGTGGCTTACTCATTGATAGTCCTCATCCCGGCCTCTATTTCATTGCCGTCACTATTGGTGTTTTATCAAAATCATTTTTTACTTATAAGAATAAACATTATATGAATCCGGCTAACTTTTCAGTTGTTCTAATATTTTTATTGGCCTCTGGATATGCCACCGGTATTCAAAATTTATTTGCAGGATATGTTATCCCATCATGTGTCTTTCTCACATTGGGACTAATAAATGTCTACTATGCCAAACAACTCACTCTCACTCTTTCATTTTTTGCCGGCTTTCTTCTATTCGCAGGAGTGCGTTGGCTCTTGGGTACATATTGGCTCCTTGCCTTTGGCCCCTGTCTCAGCCCTGGCTTCTTACTTTTTACATTTCATATGCTAAGTGATCCGGCAACTACTCCACGCTCCAAAAAAATGCAAATTTTCTTTGGCATTGGCGTCGCCATTTTTGACGCCTTCTTTCGTTACTATTTAATTCCATATGGTCAATTCTTTGCACTTTTTTGCTTCAATTCATTAATGCCACTCCTACGAGACTTTGAAGAAAACCGAAATATGAAAGCCATTGTGCGACCATTTTATCAAAGCTTTGGAGTTCAAGTTCCTATATGAGAAAATTTTTCGAAATTACACTCGTAGTGCTAGGATGCTCGCATGTGTTTTCAGCTTTACTAAAGTTTAGCATTGTCTCAGAGGTTGCAAATGCTCTTATGATATCGCCTGCACCAGTGCCCTTTTCAAACTATGGGCTTCATACAGACAAGTTTATTTCGCCTAATGAAATCTCAATTCATTTTGCAGATGATTCAAAGATTGTTCTCAATTACCATGAGCTGAAGCGAAATATCGAAGGCCCGACTCGCTACCGCATGTCCTTTGTTGGAGCGGATCACAATACCGTTACTCGTGCTAGCTTTAAGCATCAGAGAAATCTAATTTACAGTATATGTTCTGCAAATGGCCCAATCTATCGTCAGCTGAATTCAAAGAGTATGGTTTCAAGCTTTGAATTAACTTACCTTTGGCCGTGGACCAAAGAAAAGAAAATAACAAGGGCCTTCGAATGCAAAGATTAAGTTTCAAATATAGCGCTCAAAGGTTTGCTTATTGGCGAGTTCTATTCGGAAGCTTTCTCTTTTACTATAGCTTGAGAATTTGGCCTTACGCTGTCGATCTCTACAGTGATTTGGGCCCAATGAAAGGTCTTTATGGAGCGACTAGCTTTCCGACTTCTAATTTTGAATTTCCAGGACTCTTACTTTTTTCGGCAACCGAAATTTGGATTGAAATTGTAGCGAGCCTACAGGTCTTACTAAGTTTTCTTTTTCTAATCGGCTTTCATAGAAGAATTGTGGCTCTTTTACTTTGGTTTGTAATGGCCTCTTTGTACAATAAAAATCCGACAACATACAGTATTGAGCTGCCATACCATGGCTGGCTCTTATTATGCTGTGCCCTCATTCCAGAGGGTGATTCTCTTAAAAAAGAAAAATGCAAAAGCGAATGGAAAATGTCTCCGGTGCTCTATTGGGGCGCATGGATTATTTTAGGTATTTCATACTCCTATATGGGCTATACAAAATTCTTCACACCACGATGGTGGGAGGGTGGCGCAACGGCAGCGATCCTAAAGGGTTATCATGGCTATACCTGGGTTCGACCAATTCTAGATGCAATTCCAATCTGGCTCTATGTCATTATTGACCGTGGTTTTCTCTTAATTGAATTTCTGGCAGGCCCCGGATATTTATTTAAGCTCACTCGCCCTTATGTTTGGCTCATAACCTTCTCTATGCATATTGCAATACTCATGACGATGAGTATTCCACAAATTAGTCTCGGCATGTTCATCATTCATCTGTTTCTTTTTGATGAAAATTGGATATCTCAATTAAACATTTTTCGGCGTAGTAAAAACCAAGTGAAGTCTTAACTCATGGCTGGCATTTACAAAGCTATGCTCTTCGTTGGCATTAACTTTGTAGAGAAATCCATTGCTTGGAATATGAAAAGTCGAATTGATTTTACCATTTGATTTGTAAATGAAAAAGCAATTTTCATTAGTGGTCAGCGCCAAGTGATATCTTACGGGCTCGTCGATATCCGTGTGAAATGCATAGTTTCGCTCTGGTGGTAACCATAAAAGACGCATTCTTCTTATCCTAGCATTGGTCATTTTTTGCACCTCTTGATAAACAGTTTCGAAGTAGGTGCCCGTCAATGCCTGATTGAAGTTTGTAAATTCTGATTCATGAAACAAACGCTTATTAAGCTTTCGATCCCATAGTGCAGTCGAACCTTCACGGAATCGATCCTTCTCCTCTGTATTTGCCCGATGTACCAAACAAAGAGAGTAGCCCCCTCGATCGATTATGAACTCTTCGGTTATTTTCAAACGACTCATTAATCTCTGAGTTGCTTCTAGCAGCTTTTGAATTGAAAAATCAAACTCCGTTTTATGAATCAAGCTGGTGTTCAAGTTATCGAAATAATTCATTTCCACTCGAAGCCTCCTCTCGAAAATAAACGCCACCGCTCTTTAGATATTTCTGACAGAGTGAATTCAAATCCTCCGACAAACAGAAATCATGTAAATCAGTCTCAATAAAAAGAGACAGTCGATCACATTGAGACTGATTAATGACCCGATGCTGATGAAACGAATTGAAAATCCAAATCTCTCCAGGAGAGTAAATTTGTTCAATGATTTGATCAATCTCTCTATGCCTGACTTGATAAATACAGGCTTCACTATTAATTAAGGGAATTTGCACAACTATACGCTTATAGTCTTTTTCTTTTGCTATAGATTGTAGATGGCTGTGCCAAGGCAACTGTGTCTTTGCCTTCAATTTAAATATTCGCGTGGTTTTTGGTTTTTGAGTAATACTTTCTATCAATTTGCGGACTTCAACTAGTCGCTCATATAAATCTGTTGTAAAATGCTTTAGCTGTTTGCCTTGTTCGGCTTGAATCTGCATTGACCTTTGATAGGTTAGAATTCTTTTACTGTCTGGATCATAGTCAATTATTCCTCGGGCACTCCAAGCATCCTGAAACTCGCCAACGTACTTCCCAGCCATTTGAGAATTTAATTCTACACTTGAGTACCCATCGACTTCGCGATCCACCTCTTCGAGGATCAATCGCAAAGAATCACCTGATATTTGGCCAATTTTTAAATGAGGGATTTTCGCTAAAGTTTCAGCAAGATCAGATACTAACACAAGCCTAACCAATCAAGAGTTTGCTGTAGTTTGCCCTTCGTAGATAAACTTCGCTCATGAGAGATGAAATGTGCTCCATTTCTGTACCAAGTTCATACTTCAATCGAAGTCCATTTGCCTTATATACCGCAGGTAGATTTGAAACCTGAGTCAATTTGTCAAACTCTTCGAAGTCACTTTTCTGTCTCCAAACATTAACCACTGTGACCTTGCGTTTTTCTTGATCAAAAATGCGGTGAGTTTTCAATAGACGACCACTATTTTCAAACTGAGAACGCACACTTAAGTAATTTTTCTTTTGAGCCGCACTAAAGTTAGATTTAAGAAAATCAATCGGTCGTAAGTTTTGTTCAAAACAGCTTTGAATGAATTCTTCTTGTGATCTTAGATCGTTAGAATCAATTTGAATATCACACTTAGTTACAAAAGGAAGTTTTGAAAGCAATACCGTTGGAATCCCCAATCCGGCAATACCTCCGTAAATCATGAGTTTGAATTTTTGTGCTAAAAAGTCTCTTCGACTTAACATGGTGATTTTCTCCCTGTTTCTAGGATATCAATGCTGCCCCCGTTAGTGAACATAAAAATATCTGAATGCCCTAATGATCTCAATTTGAAACAAAGCTTGATCTACTTTCGCGTTAGTACCCATTCAATTGAGCATGCTCAAAGAAGGGAGCCACTTTAAAGTCTTTTGTCATTCGGCCCCTACGTGTACTTTGTGGGTCGGGAATCGAATTCTCAGTAGGCCGCCAATCGGTTAACTTTACCCAAGTCGTATTGAGCTTCTTATTTTTCTCAAGTGGAAACAAAATATTATGTTCCTCTTGGTAGCCGTTGACCATTCTAAACTTTTTAAGCTCTTCAGGGTCCTGACCGAAAGACGTGGCCATTAGCTCGATGAGCTCGTCGAATGTAAAGTTTGAGCCGCTCATATGGCGACCCAATTTACCAATATTTCGTAGGCGAATAACGCCATTTATATTTCGGTTTTTGAGCAGTTCAGCCAATCTCTTGGGAGTATGCTCATTTACGCCTTTAACCAAAATACAATTGATGTTTATAAAAAAACCGAGCTTCACAATATTCTCTAGCGCCGCCATCTTTAAAGCTGCACATTTACGATGATCCAACTTCTCATAGACCTTATCATCGTCAGCGCCATTCATTGAAATGCATACAAACTTTAGTCCAGCCTCTTTTAATTGCTTACAATATTCTAAGTCGGCCAATTTTAGACCATTGGTCATAATAGCCACTCGATGCCCCATGCCCAGAGTTTCTTTTATTAAAACAGGAAGATCACTTCGAAGTGTCGGCTCGCCACCAGTGAAGCGGACCTCCGTCTTTCTTCCTAATTTTCGAAAAAAGCTAAGTAAATCTTTTTGTGGAACATCGGGCAAATCTCGAATCGGGCTATAGCAATTCGCACATTCCATATTGCATTTATGTGTTACATCGACACCAATAGTGTAGAATTTGCTGTTTTCTGGCTCGACTTCATAATAATGACCGGGCGTCTGAATTACACTAGAAGTAAACGTTTCAACATCATTCATATTGGTCCCTTTGAAAATCGCGTTAATAGCCAGCCAGAAAAATCCAGAACAGCAGATTGATTCGTCCGATTTGAATTCGGATTGAGATGATGATTTTTGTGAAAACCTTCACCAAAAGTCATTAAAGAAATCCACTTCACATTCAAAATGTTTCCGTTGGGATCATGACAAAAAGCATTCACTAAAGATGTTGCAAGCAAAGCCCCGGTCGCGGGAATGCACCATGCATAAACCAGCATTCCAACTCCACCAAAAATCAAAAGAGCCGCACAATACAATCCAATGATCGTCCAATAATTTCGATCAAAAAACAAAATGGCACTGCTTTTTCGAATTGAACTCTTAATAGCGAGAATAGCGTTTGCGGGAATTTCTTTTGAAAGGGACCATGTATTAGCAAATACCTGCCAACGCCCAGATTTGGTAGGTGAATGCGGATCCAGATTTGTATCCGAATATGTATGATGAAGTCGATGTACTAAAATCCAAGCCGAAGGCTTACCCATACAAGTTAAAACTGAAAAAAATAGACAAATTCTACCAAAAAATGAATCGGGCTCTAAACGCCCATGACTAAATCCCCGATGCAAGCCCATATTAATTCCAACAGCTAACATGAGAAAATACATGAGACCAGAAACCCCAATGCGCGACCAATTGAAGTAGCTATAAGAAAGCAGAAGAGCAGCCAATAAATTAAGGAGCTGAAACTTTCGCACATCAAGTTTCATATTAATGCCTTTAAAATTAAGTCTTCTAAATTATGATTCTCTTTGAAGCGCTGGCTGCCATCACGGTTTTTATAAACTAAAAGATTGATGCTCAGAACCAATCTAGGCGTTTTTCCTGGATTTGAAACCGCATGATATTTACCTGTATCAAACCAATAGAAACGACCATCTGACGGAATTTTGAATTGCTCGCCGTTTACTTCCCATAGCACTTCCGGATTTGAATCAATCACAGCATGAACACGAATTCCTTCATAATACGGAAAGTCCACATGAGGAGGAATTTGGCCTCCAGGCATTAGTTCTAACAATCGAACTTTTGAATAGTTTGATTTGAATTTACTAAGAACGGACTGAAAATATGGCGTGCAAGCCTCGGTCAACTCTGAAAATCCAGTTTCATCTAAAACCTCTATCACACGCTCCGAAGCAGGCAGCTTTTCGCTCACCTTTGCGAAGGTTTGATAAATATCCAGCTTTCGCCCCTGATCGCCATAAAGATTAAGACTGTCATATAATGGATCTTCGGCCTCAGGCCGAGTCGTCAATCCGATTCCTCTATAGCTCAACCGACTTCTGACTCGACCATCTTTTGATCCGAATTTGAAAGGAGCTAAAGCAAACCTCTGAATTAAAGCTTCAATTTCGCTTTTCGCCTTCTGTAAATCTATAGAGTAAATATCGGGTAAAGCGAGAAAGTTCGGAGCAATTGACGGCCAAGACGTAAAGGGAGAGTAGAATCGATCAACAAAATTGCCTTCTGATTTTGTTCCTAGATTCAACTATGCCCCCTTCTAGATAAACTGCATTTAAGCCTAACAACCGAGAACTTGAGAATCAAATACTTATTGCCCCAGTTTTCACAGCCCGGCCCCTCAGCTTTCCATAGCCCTATCTACTACGCCTCAAGTCAGAGCAGTCGACGAAAGTCCTAGCTAACGGCCAATTAGTTAGTTTAAAATATCTAACTAGTATTTGATTCGACCGAGGAGGCTTTAGATGTTTTTAAATTTAATTCTTTTTTTACTTTTAAATCGTACCTATGCCGCTGATCAGAACTTCATCATTAAAAATTCAGTGATTAGTCCCAACTGCGGTAAGTTCTTAGAAAATTTAAAAACCTGCCAAACGGCGTCCTGCAATAGCAGCAGACTAGAAAATGGCGTTCAAAAAAAATATCAATTTGATATTCTTAAGTCCTCGCCAGGCAATATTTGCGAAGTCAAATTGGCTACAGAAGCTGCCATTTTAGATTGTAATCTCACTGCACCTCAACGAGAAAGTTTAAAGCAGCACTTAGCTGAAACATTTAAAGCTCCAGATTTTCAATATACGAGTACGGATTGCAGCAATAAAGTGAATGGATGTCTCATTATTTTAAACAAAAAGACATTCATAAATGTCATGCGGGTTGCAGCTGGAAAAAATCAGTGCGTAAAAACTGATAAAAAGAAGTAAAATGAAAACTTGGATCATAATATAAATGAAAAATGAAATCCAAATCATCGATATAAAATCCAATCCAAACAGTTTTGAATCCAATACGGTAAGATCCTATTTACGAAATGCTAAGCCTCCACACAGACTCAATGTAAACTATCAGAAGTTTGATCCCTGGATCGACTCCACCATTGAAGTTTGTAATCTATTGATGATTGATGGTGCCCCCGTCAGTATTGGCTGTATTCAAAAAAAAGATCATTTTCCAGAAGGTTTTTGCCGAATAAATACAAGGCATTTCATCTTTCCAGAATTTCGTTCTCAAAGTCTAAATATCGAAACGATCGGCCGCACCAGCGACGGAGTTCTATTTGGCGGAGCCATCATTCGACACCAAATTGAGCTTTGCAAAGATCTTGGATACAAAGGAGTTTTTGTAAGCCGTGATCGCGGTCTTCGCTCATTTCGCTTCTTTATGGAGTCCAAAGTAAACGCGCTCTTATCTCGCGATTTACCACGCCTTAAAATCATCGAGAGTGCGATGTTTAATGTATGCAACAATACCAAATTAGAAATCTGTTGGCACTGGATCGCGGCAACTAGCTATGATCAAAGCTTTACTGATTCTATGCTCGCTCCATTGCCTCGTCGAGGCATTGAGCAATCACACTCCACTCATTTGTGATTAGACCTTTTTCAAACTAATCGTGAGATAAAATGAAGGAATCTGCTTCAGATCAAGGATTGAAGGTAAAAATGAGACGAGGAATACATAAATTGTATTTTGAGTCTTATTTTTACCTGAAGACGCTGAGCTGGAGCAGATGCCAAGGCTTTGGCCACGAATTAGTATGAAAGAGGTCTATTAGAATATTTTTTATCGAAATAAGATGAAAAATTATCTGGCAATAAGTTTCGATCACGATAAATAACTGAATCAAATGCTGGATAAAAATTAGATCCGGTCCAAGGCGCTCCAATACACAATGTATATTTGTCGTCTGAAAAATTATTAATCATGCCATGGGGCCAACTTCCATCTATAAGATAGGCACCATCTGTTGCAGGAGCAAAGATCGGCGCCCCTTTTGTTATAAAGTAAAGTGAATCTGTACGCCCCTGTAGAACAATGCGCAGTTTGAGCTGAAGCTTTTCAAATTGATCAGGCGAGCAATCTATATGCTCTTGATTTCTCGCACCCGGCTTTGTTTTTAAAATCATAACTCTTGATTGAGGCTTCACCCAATCCCAAATATACTGATCAAAATAATTTCTCAATTCGAGAGGCGCATCTTCGGTCCATTGATAAGTAGCTGTGGCATTTTGGGCGTTGACTGAATTTCGACTTGAATTCCCATTGGATGTCATCAAAGGCAACATTTCGACTTGTCTATAATCATCCCAGTGCCAGTGAGATTTTTCGACTTTGAGAATTTTATCCAAAACCGAGGTCCTAGGAAAAGGTGGCAAAAACAAGCTCGCAAAAAGAATATCCATGTCTCTGGCTGAGGTGTGGGTTTGAAAAGGAGATAAATTTTTCTTCTTCAATGGGTCACCCATAATTTTTGGAACGTCAGTTTTAAACACTGGATTTAAAGCTTGAATTATGTGCTCTCTTTTTAAAATGCTATTGATGAAAACCTCAATACTACTAGTATCTAACCAGCTTAGGTTTTCATTTGCTTCTATTCCTTGCCGCTGAAGAACAGATTTAGACTTTTCGGCCATATCAATTTCGGCTCTAAATTTGTTCATAGAATTTTCTGACTTCCAAATTTGAGTCAAACAAACTTCACCCTCAGAACGACCCCATTTTGCACGAAACAACAATTCACCATCTTCGATTTTTTTTCTTAGACATTGTGCATAGTTCTGCCAAAAAAGTTGATCGAATTCACTTCGTAACAAATAAGTAAGTCTTGCAGACGGATCCGTCCAATATCTCTGCATCCAGCTTAAATCAGAATTTGTAAAAACAATCTCTTGAATTAAATATTTCATATTTGTCGATCACACATTAATTTCGATAATTAAAGTACTAAAATCACCCAAAACCTTGCACAGCATCGATATTTTAATATTAAAGTCTATTAACTAATCAATCGGCAATATTTAACTCATTTTCATAATTGAAAAAAAGCGTTCAATCTGCGGTTACAAAGGCTCTAGATCAAAAATGGCGCCAAGTCCTTAAATGTCTTCTGATAATTCAAATTTCTTCTTTTATCTATTTCAAGCAGAAAATTTTTTAATCTAGGCAATACTTCGGGTTTAGACTCCGTTTTACTAGCATCTATAACTTGTCGCAGACCATTTAATCGAAACACTTCGTAATCACTTAACATTAGGCTATCTGCTTGATTTAAAATGCGCTCTATCTCAGAAGCAAAAGCATCTTTGATTTCATTTGAAAAATGAAGAATATTTAAGAAATCAGGCTCCTTCAGCAAAGATGGATCTATAAAAAATTTAGCGCCATATTTTAGATTCATCTCTTTTTTCAAAATCCCTACCTTTTTGTAAAACTCATAAAGGGAACCTAAGCAGAGAACATTAATGGTCGCTGTAATACTTAAATCACAAAAGCCTAAGTCTCGTATGCGAACAATGTTCCTCCAAAAAACCTCATTGCTGATTCCAAATCTCATATATTCAGCGACTTCTGAAGTCGACTCCATACTAGAGATGATTTGAATACGACTTACTTTGTTTTTTGCGTGCAAGGCGCTTACTAGATTTATGACTGTATCCATACGTTTATCAGGAACGCTCAAATTAGAATTGATTATGAGTTTGAGCTCAAGCTTGGGACCTTCAAGAATATCCTGCAATATTTGAATGACCGCATCAGCTAGTAGTGGCTCGCCACCGGTTAATCTTAAAACCTCGAGGTTGGTTTTAATTTCAGGCCACCAGCGAAAAAAAGCGGTCACATATGGATTATCAGCGTCACCAATCGTCGAACTCGTCTGTGGATAATCTTTCATCGGGCCGAAGTTTTCTTGCTCTCTCGCCCATGCAGTTGAGAAGTGAGGTCCACAGTAGACGCATTTCAAATTACAGAGATTGCTAAAGCCCACCTCAAGATATTTGGGTTTGAAAAACTGACCCGCTGGATTCAACTTTAGTTTCTCAATTTCTGTTTCGAAATCAATATTAGAAGATTTCACAATGCGATCACTCAAAACTTGAGGTCCCGAATCCTCCATGGTCCAACAATACCGACACTCTTTAGGTCTCAAACCTTTTAGCATTTCAGAACGAGCTTCAATCTTTTGTGGAGTATTATGCAAAGCGCTGGGGTTTTCTAAAATCTTATCTAACGGAATTGGCTGAGGACTTGGGTGATGGCAAGAGTGCCCTTCTCCAGAATGAAGGTGCAAACCAAGATGAGTCCATTTCGCCAAACAAAAACTCGGACTTATCTTGTCTAATTTGATCTTAGTTTTATTAAAATATTCTGAGATACTCACCGGTAGAGTATGACATATCGAAGAAAGTCTGTCCTACTTAAAATATTAAGGTAGTACGGAGCTCCCCAAAAATGATCGAAATGACGATTGGCATAGTATTCAGAAACGAAGCTGCACATTTTGCAGGTTTTTTTGATGCCTTAGCTATGGCGCTGCCAAATCAAATTCACTTTGAAGTTTTGGGCTATGATAATAATTCAAGAGACTCGAGCGCAGAGACTTTCGAACAAAATTGTAAAAATCGTAAATGGAAGTTCAGAATTCAAAAGTCTGAACGAAATAATATGGGAGAGGCCCGGGCCTGGATCCTTGAACATTCATCTTCTGAATTGGTCTACTTTATTGATGTGGATGTCACCCCCGATTCAAATACGATTCTACTATTATCTAACGCACTCTCACAGCACATTAATGATTCCTC
Source organism: Bdellovibrionales bacterium (assembly GCA_043739185.1). Classification (GTDB taxonomy): domain Bacteria; phylum Bdellovibrionota; class Bdellovibrionia; order Bdellovibrionales; family JAMPXM01; genus JAYTQQ01. The sequence continues at coordinate 2,145 of JAYUEN010000372.1, read as the reverse complement.
AGTATGTGCGGCGTCTGGCCCCCTCCAGGTATCTGGAACGAACGAATTTCAAAAGAGACTCGCACTATTGCAAGCTAGCTGGTGGGGAAATTTTGGCTCGGCCCAAATGAAGAACTCGTTTGCCGAGAAGTTAATCTCACACGCACCTACAGCACATTTACTTGTTAAACGATCAGATTATTTGAAGGCGGGCTCTTTCAACACCAGTTTTGACAAAACAGGTGAAGATTTAGAAATTCATTGGCGCCTTTCTCAAATGAATAAAAAAATTCTTTGGGTGAAAGAGGCACACGCCAAACATCAAGTCGCTCAAGATTTGATTCAATGGCTTAAAAAATCCTTTAAATATGGGGCGGCTCAGACCCAAACCGCGAGAGTTCATCTCAGTTTTTTTCTAACGCGAAAATGCCTTCCGCTTTGGTTGTTTCTAGTTGCCATTTACTTAATAGGCGAAGCTCCTCTCTATTTTTGCATTTTTGTAGCTTTGTATTTTTTTTCTATTCTTGTATCGGCCGCAAGATTATCGCCAAGATACGCCTTGGCAATAACAGGCCTACTATTTTCTACCCATATTTTTTATTTGTTTGGCGAAATCTTTGGTTTACTTAGGAGCCCAGCAACACCAACTAAAAAATAGTGCGCCAAAGCATAGCCAAATTCTGGCAGACTAAAATTTGAAATAAGCTTTTTGCGCGCATCCCAAAGCCCGCGATGTCTTCTGGGCGTAAACAGCTGTCTTTGCTTTCTCACTCGGCCATGTATCCAAGCGCGCCGAACGAGCTTCTTAAAACTTCCGAGATCATGATGAACCTACCTATGCACTTGACGCAAGTAAGTTGCCAGATGCAATATGAATGAGTGGAATACCCTAAGAATCCCGAGGATTTGACACCATTATCCAATCTCAAATTGCTCAAGATAGGCGACCTTTGGAAAAAAGATTCACTCACACTAGAAGAAAAGAAGCGAATAGAAGCAGCCATGCCGAAAGGGAAATTGCACATTGGGTATTAATTTTGACCTGACCAGAAACACTTAATAAAATGGCGCCAGTCAGATCGAATCTCGCGCAAAAGAAATCATCGAGATTTGATCCGTCAGAAAGTCAGAGCGTTGTAAAGCTCTCTGACCAAATCCTTCGGACTTGATGACCAAGGCCTAGTTCATTCCTGCGTGGGTGTGAGATTTTCTCGATATGAAATGAAGCAACATTATTTGGGGAAAAAGAGTCTGTCCAGCTTAGATCGGTGATCGTCTGATAGGGCTCTGTAAGGCAATGGTAGTGCGCCTCCTTTTTTTAGTTCGATAAAAAAGCTAGATCTGTACTGTCGCACTTTTTTGACTTCTTCCCAAGTGACTAATAATTCCTTTTTATCTGCCGTCCTTTTAATTGCTTTCGCAGAAATCGTGAACGTATATGTTCGCCTCAGTTTCCCATTAAGGATGGCGACCGCGCAGGAAATGGTCGGCACAATTCTACAGACTAACCACGCGCTGAAAGCTGAAGATTTTTTTGGGTTTTCCTGAACGGCAATAGGCACGTGATCGGCAATAATCGCATAGTAATCAGCCAATGAATACTTAACTTGAAATTCAATCGATTCGAAAGACTCGGTCACATTCATTAAGTAAACAACGGGCGTTGCCGCCCGTTGCTCCTTTCGGAACCGTGCTTGCGGATTTCCCGCACACGGCTCTTCGGTTTATGTTTTAACTTTGAACCAAGTCCATTCGTGATGTCAACCAAAGCCCGGCCTGTTGGAGGCAAGGGCAATGGATCAGACTGCAGTCGTTGCATAAAACCATCCCATGTGTAGGAGCGTTTTTGGCTTCGACGGTTTAACCATTTGAAGAGTTCACGCACGCATGCATAGTAGAAGTGGTTCAGTTTGCTCTCGTTCGTCGCAACACCGTAGTAATTGAAGTGGCCCCGGATCTTGGCAGCTGCCAAATCCCAGAGTATCTTCAGCCGGTGCTTGTGACGTTCGGCCTTGATCCATTCTTTAAAGTTCTGAATGCTGTTTGCGATTTTCTTTGGCGCAGTTTGAGCTTGCCCTGAGAAGCGTTAGAGTTTGAAAGAAGGGCTCCAGTTCTGGAATAATTCCAGATACAAAACCTAAAGGAGCCCCACATGAAGAAAACGTC
>JAYUEN010000371.1:0-11981 GCA_043739185.1 Bdellovibrionales bacterium | reverse complement strand
GGCACTTCAATTGCCTAAACAAAGTCGAGTTTAAGTGGAGGGGTGATGCGCGCAAGGGTTCTAATCATTGATGACGATGAAGTAGTTTTGACGAGCTTACATAACCAAAGGAGAAATTCATGGAACTCAATAAACTTCCAAGTATTTACCAAATTATGTAGTTTAGGAAAGTTGGACCTTTCGAAGGGATTTGAAGCAAAGTTGTAACTAATTTTCAAAATATACCTCGCATATATCGACCCCACAGCATGGTATTTCTCTTTTTACTGTCTCGATATCAGAGGTGCTTATACGCACGAGCTTTAAACCGATTTTTTCATATAAAACTTTCTGATTTTCGAGCACCAATTTTAAGGCGTTGGGGCCAATCTGTTCTATGAGATGGATAAATCTATACTCATCTTCATAGATAAACGATTTTATTTTCTTAAATACTAGCTCATCTTTAATGTGTTCGAGACTGTTTCGGTTTGGCGTTCCCCTTTGCAACCATAGCCAAAGATGAGCCCAATTGTTCCAAGAAAGGCCATTCTCCATCTGAAGTAGTCGCTTAATGCTATCGCAAGGCTCTCGACTGATCAAAAAAGCAGGCAGATTAAATGTCTTATTATTGTCATAGATCACATCGCCACAAGTGACTTCTGAAATTTTAGAGTGCGAGTCATCATATTCAAATTCATATCTGACCCCTCCATCACCACAATATTCTCGCCAGCATCGTTCGTTCGGACTTTTTCCCAAGCTGAGTATGACCGCCTTTGAAAATAGGGAATCGTAGTGAAGGCTTAAATGCCCAGAATATTTTTTAAAAAATTGTGATTTCGAATCCCATCTGTGATCAAACTCTTCTTTGTCATTACCATTCAATAGTTCTGGAACTGTAGCAAATCGAATTTTTTGTTCTTTGACAATGTAAGACCAGTAGTTTTTTGAAAAAGGGATACACTTATAAAGCATTTTGATATTACTCATATTTATTTAGGTTGTTGGGTCGATCACAGTTGCCATCTCGGATTATTTATTTCTACATAAACTTCTTTACTTATTTTGGGATCAACATTGGATGTAAATTTATGGAGTGCTGGCTTTAACTCAGCTATAATTTTGGAAACATCCCAGAATCTCTCGTTAGCAGTCCTGCCGATTCTTTCATGCGTCAGATGTGCCATCTGTTTATTTAATTTAATTCGGTACGGCTTCAGAACACCATTATTTGGCATTATCGAATGCCATTGAGTTGGGTTTTCGAAAAAATCTTCCGCCACTATGTCATTCTTTTTAGGTGAATGTTCACGCCCAGAATAGAGAAAATCAAAAACATTTCTAAAATGTATTGCAAATGAAAGAGCTAACGAATTCTTAAAAATATAATGAGTTTCAGGAGCTAGTATTATCAACTGAGATGCTGCTTCCGCCGTCAACCGCAATGCCGTTATTTCCTGAGCGAGGCAATATGCTGCTCGTACGAGCGTGGGAAAGTTTCGCTTTTCACGTTTAATCGAAAATCTGTCCTTGGAATTTTGTAGCTCAGCCCCCATATTTCCCCCTAAAGTCTACACTATTGTTACATTTGTGGATCTAGTACTCGGGCAGTTTTATATAATCTGCAAGTGCTTCTAATTTTGAATTTAAACTTTCGGTCAATCTGATCTGCCGATTTTGCTTATCGCATATCTGGTCATATATTTTGATGAATACTTTCGCTGCAGACAAGGTAACCTGTCTGTAATGTCCTGAATCATCTCGCTGTTCAGTAGGAATTATAGAGTTATTTTCGTCGAAATACATCGACATTGAATGTGCGTTTGAATGCAAATATAGACTGGCAGGAGAATATATATGGAAGTAAATCAGCGGTTCGGATTTTTCCATGAGTTGTTTTGCTGACTGCAGGTTTTGAGTTAGCTCTTTGAACTCGTCCTCTATTTTCTGTTGCAAACTCAAAAGATCGTGTTTCTCTATACCTAGCTTCTCCAAGTCATTCTTTAGTGCTTTTTCAACCCAGTCCTTCTTTTCGTTTAGCGCTTTTTTGAGATATCTGATGGAAAACTCTTGATCTTGAATTGATGCTCTCAAGAGAGCAAAGGTTTCGCACAACGGACGAAGAAGCATTGTTGCGGTAGTGCTGAGTTCTGCCTCTAAAAGCGTAATTATTGAAACAAAAATTTCGCAGGCTCTGGAATGAAGACAATATGTCAGCCTGCCGTTGCCTCCAAATGAAATTTCCTCATCAGCTATATCTGCCTCAATCGCATCATAAATCTCCTGAAGAAATTTAATTGAATATTCAGCATTTTGGGGCTTTGCCATTTTTTTATACCTTTCTTTATCAGCTCAGGTTGCATCGTTTGAAAGATGGTAGATGAATAAACAAAATATCAACTACAATCTTTTATCCCCGAATGCCATAACGGTCTAGAGTTAAAACCATTTACAATGGTTGGCTGAGGGGGGGGGGGCAAGCATGGGTTTACCTCCTCAATCCTAGTCTTCTGGGAAATCCACTCAAAAAACTCAGTTAAAATGGTTATAGACCGAAACTACCTCAGCCAATCCATCAATGAGTGTTTGCATGTGTTCATCTAGAGAGGAGCCCATAAGTTTAATAGTTAATTCAAAGCTCTTTACAGTGTGTTTTTGCTTATTTACTAAATTCCGAATGATGGCTGTCTTGCTGTAATCCTCCATTTTACTAGTGCCATCGTCAGGAAATGTTTTGATAAAAATCTTTCCCTTATAAAGTTCTGACACTTTCTTTTGTAAAGTAGGACATTTGCATTTCGAAAACCTTTTGTCTCCGTAAATTGACCGCGGCTTTTCTTTCTCTTTACAAAAATCAGTGATAATTTGATCAAACATTCTCTCTTCTAACCAAGAAATTCGATGGAGAGCATTTGATAAATAGTGACCAGATAACCAGGTCTTTAAAGTTTTATCTTTCAACATATCCACTGTTCTGAAATCTTTGTTGGCCACAATCTGATCTTTAACTGCTAGCGCACGTTCCAGGTAGTTCATCTTCGTATCCCTTTTGATATAGTCACTTTCAACCATTCCCAAAAGAGCATAACCCGAACCAATTATGAGATCATGAATGTTAATCCATTCTTTCTTGTTCTCTCCAGGAGTTTTCATTGTGGAGAGTAATTTTGAAACTTCGTTCACGTGGGCATTAGAATTATTGCGTTCCACCGTAGCCCCTTTGTAAATAATTTTCCATCACAATCTCTTATCTCCAAATGGTATTACCGTCTAGAATTAATGCCATTTGCTATACCTCCAGTTTATACAGCTCCGGCCATTCATGCAGATGATTGCCTACGCCCGTAAAGCTAAGTTTCAGTTCATACAAGACGCGAAGGCTTCAAGCTGGCCGAAGGCAATGCTATTGCCTACAAAGCACAAAGCGAAATAGCTACGATACCGCCAAGACTTGTGTGTCTTGGCGGTAACTCCACATTTTGAATAAGGGCAACTTACCATTTTGAGCGGTCACGGATTTAATGTGCAAAAGCCAATGCAGCAATACCTGAAAGTATCACGACAGCAGCACTTAAGATTGGAGCATTAGCCGACATCCAGTGAAACTTTCCTAGCTTTTGTAAGCGTCCTAAGCCAGCGACCACGATGAGGCCAATTCCTACCAAGGTTACTGCAAGCCCAATGCTAAATCCGGCGACGGCGAGAAGTCCCGAAGAGAATTGTCCAATCGACAAAGCCAGCAACATGACTGTAATTGACGCCGGACATGGAATCATACCGCCAGCAGCACCGAATGCTATAATTTGACCGAGACGCGGTCTCTCTCCTTTTTTGACATATTCAGGAATGGCAGCCGCATGTGCCTTGCTGTGCTCGTCATCACTCATTGGACTGTGGTCGAGATCGTGCGGCTCTCGCATTTCAAATGCTATAACTTCGCGAGTTTCTCCTGAGCTAATTTCAAACTCAGCAGAAAACTCGTGTGGCTCATTGGGGGCATGCCTACTCAAAAATTCATTTGAATTCGAAATTCTTTCAAGCTCTAAAACCTCTAAGCTCTCGGAGCGAGTAATCACAACTCGAAACTTCAACTGGTCAGACGAGGTTTCGGCGGAATACTTCATTCGTTCGCCGTTTGGAGTTTGCACAATTTCAAGTGAGCCTGTTGTCAGAGAGTTTTTGATATGAACGGGATCGGGTGCGCCATGATGGTGGTGGGACACCTTCATTTGACGAACTCTGCGAAAGAGCATCCACGAGCCAAGAAGTATGACAACTATGCCGCTTCCTATCTGTAGCCAATGAGTAGCGTCTTGAGTGAAAGTTTCTCTGCCCAACCAGAGGGCCAAAACAGAAATACCAACAACGACTACACTGTGTGTGAACGCGACCGAAACACCTAAGAGAAACGCGTCCTTCTTAGTTCCTTTTATACCGATCAAATAGGCCGCTGTTAGCGCTTTGGCGTGCCCGGGTTCTAGGGCATGAAGAGCTCCAAGAGCTAAGGCGGTTGGAAAATAAATCCACGTAAAAGGGTTTTCAATTAGTGGATTCATTTCCAAAAGCTCTGCATAATTTCAATCAACTCTTCTCCAGCATCTACTGCGAGCTTCTTATTTTCAGCCTCCACCACGTGCTCTCGAATATGCTCTTCAATGATCTCGCCCATGAGTCCATTGAGAGCTCCTCGACACGAAGAGAGAAGCTGCATGATTTGATAGCAGTCTCCTCCGGCGTCAATGGTTTTTGCGAAAGCGTCTAGTTGACCTTTGATTCTATTAACTCGGGCTAGAATCTTGCCTTTTTTTTGTAATGTGTGTGCCATAGTGCCCACACTATATAGGGTAGGGGGTTATATTACAATCCATTTTTGAATAAAATTTATAAATTCCTTCTGTGGTCTATGGACGAAGATTCTATTTCCACCAATACCACTTGGCCTTTTATAGTGTGCGGGCATGTTTTATATTTTTCCATGGCTGTTCATACAACTTAAAATTTACATATTTTCTGTATACCAGTATGGGTATATTGATATTGCAAAATATTTTTCTTGCAAGCCAAAATAAAAAGGCGTAATTAATTAATCGAAGCTGTTGTTTGCTTTGAGGGAATCAATGCAAAAAGCAAATAACTATGTTTAACAAACTGAGGAGAAACTAAATGGACGACGACCCTGGGGGCGAAGTTATCAGAATCTTCTCAGCATTAAATCTCCTTCATGATAGCGACTTTTCTTGTTAGTGGCTGGTCAGAATCTGGTTTTTGCTGATAAGAGGTCGGCATAGGACCAATGGATTTCGAGCCGTGATCTATTCAACCATTGCCTAAAAAGTTTGAACAAATATGTGAACTTGGGAGTAATCACCGAAGCTTAGCTCTCTTTGTGTCAAATCTTTTCTGATTTTTGAACCTAGCTGGTAAGAGTTTGTTAGTTGCTCCACGCAAGATGGGGACAACCATGCAGTTCAATGACTCGATTCAAAATCGTAAAAAGACTTTCAAAGCTTCTTTCTTATGGAGGGCGATATTTATCGGGATTTTTGTCCTGATGAGTTCGCTGCTTGCAAATGCCGACGATGACCATGCCCAAAAAGTATATCAGGAACTTTGCAGCAATGGATCGGCAGAAGGTAGCTACGTTGTTTTTCTAAAACCAATTGGAAGGTTTCGAATTAATATTGTTTGTGAAGGGCCTTCTTCCTTGGCGGCAAGCTTTCGAGAAATTGGCGAAGTGAGCGGAGTCAATAATAGCTTCGTTCATACCGCAATAGATGGCGACATCATCAACTTTGTAACATTTCACGTGAGTGAAGACGATGCGAAAACCATGTCTTCAGAACATCTTGATTTACGTCTTAAGCTTAGTATTTCATCTTTAAAAAAAGGAATTTTAAACGGGATCTACAAAACAACGAACCTCATTGATCCGGTGTCTATTTGTGCAAATCGAGAATCGGCATTCCCTAACCTTCTTTTACAAAGTAATCATTCAATAGATTATAGGCAAATGTTTGTAGGGTCTTTCGCAGTCAGTGACTCAAAGCTAAAGATGATAATGTACGCCGACATCGTTGGCGGAATCCAACGCATCAACATTAACTTTCCAGAAATCAATGGCCTCGTTCTCTACAATGGTCTTGAAGCTTCGTCCGCCGGTAATGTTTTTTATGCGACATCGGGGGTTGACGATGGAACTTTCGGAAAGACCAACCTCTTTCACATTAGGGGACGAGTCGTAAATCAGAGCGAACTCGAAGTCTTTTATCTAGATACCCAAAAAGGCCTTATCGGTCCTTTGCGAGCAATCAGAAGATGAAACTCAAAAGGAGCTTGTAATGAAAAGCAAAATTGAACCAACGATAAGGCTTATGGGTTGTATTTTAGTCGTAACGACACAAAGTTTGAGTTTTGCATCTGATTTGCCAAACAAGAATGAGGAATCTCTCACAATTGAACAGGCAGTCGCAGAAGGACTAAAATCTAATCTTGATATTTTGGCGGCAAAATTTGGAATTCCGTTAGCGGAGGCCGATGAAATTACAGCTGGCCTCTGGAATAATCCCTCAGTACTTTTTGATACGGTCTTTCAACCCTTTGGTGGCAACTGGAACCAAACAACTGCCGGAGGCCCAAGAGAGTATGATTTCGTTTTCTCCTATCCTTTAGACTTGAGTGGAAAGAGATCGAAAGCTGAGAAAAGTGCTCATGAGGCAGTTAGTATTGCGAAAGCAACATTTGAAGATGCATTGAGGCTTAAGATTCAAGATATCCGCCTGGCTTATATCGATGTGATTTCACAAGAACATCAACTTTCGCTCTTTCAAGAAAAAGAAGGCACACTTAAAAACCTGGTCAGCATGACCGAAAACAGAGTAGGACGAAATGGACGCCTGCCGCTTCTTCTCATGCGCGCACAACTCGCCTGGGATCAGGCGAAACTCGATAGCAGGCAACGAGAGATTTCATTGAGAGCTGCGATGATTCAGCTTTCAACACTTCTCGGTCGAAATTCAATCGACGGTCACCTAAATGTAAAGACGAAACTCAAGGATTTTAAACTCATTGAAGTTCCAGCAAAAGAAAATTTAATAAAACAAGCTCTTGAAGTGCGTTCTGATTTAAAGGCACTGAAGCTGACACTTTCAAAATCTGAGCTAGATACCGAGCTTGCTGTTGCTCAAAAGTGGGACAACTTTAATTTGACTGCGGGCCTCAGTCATCAGGGGCCGAATGATGCGAACCCAGGAGATCCAAATTCACTCGTGCAAGGAGGAGCCTATTCTTGGAGTGCAGGCGTAACAATTCCTCTCCCGCTATTTAATCGCAATCAAGGTAATATTCAAAAGGCACAACTTACAAAAGGCCAAACAGAAAAGCAGATCGATTCTAAAGTGCTGGTCATCCACCAAGAAGTTGAAGGACTTTTCGATCAGTTGAAACTGGGACGAGGACTTATCGAAGACTACGAGAATAGACAACTCAAGCGGGCAAGAGCGGTTCGTGATGCACAGCAAAAGCAATTTGGTACCGGAAACAGCGCGCTTCTCGACTATCTCGATGCGGTCTCAGCATACCAGTCAACGGTTTCGGCCTATTACGACGCCGTTGCCGAGTATCAACGGAATCTGGCTCGCCTGAGTGCCTCCGTCGGAAAGGATTTCTAGCATGAAAACAAATCGAATTTTCATTTTTGGACTTTTCTTGCTGCTTGGCTGCAAAGAATCGGTCGCGCCCATACAGGCATCCTACAAAGTTGAAGGTGATCAGATTGTTGTTCCTAATAACTCACCATTTTTGAAGCATCTTGAGGTAAAGAAGACAACCCAAACGCCACTTGGAGATGTCGTTTTTAAAACCGTTGGTCAAATCATCGCATTAGCAAATTCATCTGGCGTCTTGTCAAACTCTGAAATCTCATGGGTTGAACTCGATCCTGACTTAACTATTTTAATAGGCCTTCACCTTGGAGCATTTGCAAAGTCGCCTTTGGGAACAGCTTTCGGAGTTACGTCAGTGCCCGATGAGTATTCCAAGCAAATTCGTCCTGGACAATCTGTTGAGATCGCTCGTTACGGACTCAAGAAGACAGAGGTTACAGCTTTTGTCGTAAAAATTGAACCCCGCAAAGAAGATCACGGTTCATCCTATGCGACGTTTGAGATTCGCCAAGGACAAGACTGGTATCCTGGCACAAATTGCGAAGTTCGATTTCCACTTCTCCATGTTCAAGCAGTTGGAGTGCCGACGACAGCCATTTTACACGAGGGACTAAATGAATTTGTACTTAAAGAAACCTCGTTAGGGCATTACCGACTGACTCCCGTTTTTATAGTCGATGAAACACCTGATTCAGCTCATGTCATGGGCCTGTCTTTTGGCGATTCCATCGTGGCGTCAGGTGCAATTCTCCTAAAACCTGAGCTTCATAACTTTGTTCATGGGCGTAAGGAGTTACATCATGAACTTAAGTAATTCAGTAGCGATTGCTCTAAAGAACAGATGGCTTGTTTTAAGTGGTGCGGCCTTAATTGCGGGAGCAGGAATTTGGTCGTTCACCCAAATGAATGTAGATGCGTACCCAGATATATCTGGCATACAGGTTGAAATTATCACCACCTATCAAGGTCGTGCGGCTGAAGAGGTCGAGCAACAAATTTCCATCCCAATCGAAAGAGCGATGGCAAGCATCCCACATTCAGAAGTGATTCGTTCACGCACTATTTTCGGCCTCTCCGATGTCCAAATTATTTTTGAGCCTGGAGTAGAAGACTATTGGGCACGACAAGTTGTATTTCAGAAAATCGGTGATGCGAACCTTCCATCAGATGCTCAGGCATCGCTTGGGGCATTAGCGACTGCATACGGCGAAGTTTACAGATATCAAATTGTGGGAGACGACAAACATGGTCCAATGGAACTCCGAACGCTCAACGACTGGGTTGTTACGCCCAGACTCTTGCGGGCAAAGGGTGTCGTCGATGTCGAAAACTTTGGGGGGCTTGGCAGACAATATGCAGTTCACCTGGATCGAAATAAACTTGCAGAATACGGAGTCAAACTACAAGAAGTTACAAATGCAATTAAGGCCAATAATAGCAGTGGTGGCGGAAGTCTCATGGAGCGCGGGGGTACTTCACTGGTCGTTCGAGGACTAGGTCGCGTTGAAGGTTACAAACAGCTTGAAAAAATATTTATCAAAAACTCCAATGGTACTCCTGTCTTTATAAAAGACGTCGGTTCCGTTGTAGTCGATCATCTGCCACGAACCGGAATTTTCGGAAAAGATGGTCAAGACGATAGCGTTGAGGGCATTGTGGTAATGAGGCGCGGCGCAAATCCGTCGGAAACTCTTCAAAATATCCAGGATGCGGTCAAGGAACTCAACGCTTCTGTTCTTCCAAAAGGGACTCAATTGGTTCCGTTTTATGATCGCACCACTCTCATTGAAGATACTCTTCATACCGTCCTTCACAACACCGCTATTGGTATCGCACTAGTTGTAGCTATTCTCTTTTTATTTTTAGGAGATCCTAAGATCGCCTTTATCGTAGCCCTTACAATTCCAGGCTCTCTTCTTGTGGCACTTCTGTTGATGAAGCTAACCGGGATTCCAATTAGTCTTTTGTCAGTAGGAGCCATTGATTTTGGGATTATTGTTGATGGCGCAATTATTATTTCTGAAAACATTATTCGTCACCTGAACAATCAATCTAAGGGAACAGAAACGCAACTCACAATAACTGAAACCATCCTTCAAGCGACGACCCAAGTACAAAAGCCGATGTTGTTCTCGATGTTAATTGTTATTGTTGCCTACTTACCGCTTTTGTCGTTGCAATACATTGAGGGGCTGCTTTTTAGACCAATGGCGATTACTCTATGCTTTGCACTCTTCGGGGCCTTGCTGGTGGCGCTTTATTTGGTTCCAGTTCTCTCGACAATTTTGTTTCAGCACACAGCTAAGGAAAAAGAAAAAGGATTTTTCGAGCGCCTGACTTGTGCTTATGAAAATTTGTTACCTAAAGTTTTAGCTCATCGGTTAAAAGTTATCGGAGTGGTAGTCGCACTTTTTATTGCCGTTGTTGTTGGTGTCATTCCACGCCTTGGAACAGAATTTCTTCCATACATGGACGAAGGTGTTTTTTGGTTACGCGCGAATTTTCCAGAAGGCATTTCGCTTCAGGAAAACTCAAAGTATGCTCACGAGCTTCGAGCCATTATACAAGACTTCCAAGAAGTTTCATTCGTGACTTCGCAGACTGGTAGAAATGATACTGGCACGGACCCATTTCCAACTAATCGTGTGGAAATGATGGTCGGTCTTAAGCCAAGATCTGAATGGAAAAACTATCACGCCAAGCTCAAACTAGAATATGCAATTCGCGAAAAAGTGGTGGCCGAATTTCCGACCACCAAATTTAATCTTACTCAACCAATCATCGACAGCGTTACTGAAGACACCAATGGAACTTCAGCCGATCTTGCCGTCGAGATTGTAGGAACTAACCTCGATCAACTTCGGGATTTAGCAGAAAAGACATTGGCCTTGTTGCGCCAGGTGCCCGGCTCCGTCAATGCTAGTATCGAGCAAGAAGGCCCACAGCCGCAGCTTCAAATCAATATCGACAAAACGAGAATGGCTCACTATCAACTTGCTGTAGACACGGTAAATGATGTCATCAACACGGCAGTGGGCGGACAGCCCGTAAGTCAGCTTTATGAAGGCGAAAGGCGACTTGATATTCTTGTTAAGTATGCGCCTCAATACGTTAATACCCCCGAGCAAATTGGACTTCTTCCTGCGTTCAATGACCAGGGTGAGGCGACGCCTCTTGCCCAGGTCGCTGACATTCGCGTGATAGATGGACAGACACTCATAGCAAGATCCAACGGTAAACGTCGAATCACGGTTCGTTGTGATATTCGAGGTCAATCGCAAGGGGAATTCGTAGCTCAAGCAAAAAAGAAATTTGCCTCTGAAATTAAACTTCCCGAAGGCTATTCAGTCGAGTGGCTTGGAATGTTTGAGAACTTAGAAAGAGCACAGGCTCATTTTGGTCTTCTTATTCCACTGACCATTGCTGCTATTTTTTTGCTCCTCATTTTAACATTTGGTTCTTTCAAGCGAGCGAGTCTCGTTCTTCTCACGGTCCCATTTTCACTCATTGGTGGGGCCCTTGCACTATGGCTGCGTGATATGCACTTAAGTGTTTCCGCAGGAGTCGGTCTCACAAGTCTATTTGGGGTAGCAACTATGCATGGAGTTCTCATGGTGAGTTACATTAACCATTTATGGGACGAGGGCGGCATCTCTCTCGATGAAGCGATTATCCGTGGAGCGAGTTTACGCTTGAGACCAATTTTAATGACGGCAATGGTGGCAATTCTTGGTCTGATGCCCGCGTCTCTCGCGACTGGAATCGGTTCTGATGTACAAAGACCTATTGCGACAGTCGTTGTTTGGGGACTTTTTTCATCGGCGCTGCTAACTCTGTTTGTTCTTCCAGCTCTCTACCGTGTCTTTCAAAAAGAGTAACGACTAATTTAGATCTCAAAAAGTCGAGATGTTTGGTTAAATTCGTTCTAGCTAAAAAAAAATCGATATGATTTGAACAAGAAGGCGCAATTGCTATCGAAATTCCGAAGTGGACCATGAGCAATTGAAATATTGCAACTTTTTTTGGAATTGGCTTAAAAAGTGGCCAACTTTTCCTATCTTATGAAGGGACAATTTTTAAAACTTCAAATCTTATATGAGAACTTCAACTTTATTTTAGCGATGCACTTGAACAAAAAAGCTAAACTATCAAGATTTGTCATCTGTGAAATTGCGGCGAAGCAGCTCCCCACGCCATTTGAGGCATCGCTAAAGGCACCCTGTATTTTTTTCTGTCAAATTTTTTGAAAGTCTTCAAGAAATTTGAAGTCGCTTAACTCCGCGGAACAATTGAGTTGTCATTTTTTTCTTTCAAATAATTTGAAACTTTTGAAATTGC
>JAYUEN010000370.1:0-1243 GCA_043739185.1 Bdellovibrionales bacterium | reverse complement strand
CGGATATTTAAGCCCTATTGAATTTGAGAGGAGAGCTGGAATTTCTTAAGCAACCGTCCGTGAAACCGGCAGCAGCTCAATCCATCAGATAGAGTTTTTAGCGAAAACTCATAATACTCTCACACTGAATGAGGGTAGTCTCAGTCGTAACGATACTACAATTTAGATTTTTTCACTTCTATACGATAAGATAAGTTTCTGCTCAGCCGCAGTGTATTCTTCAAACTCAATTTTCACTAAGGGCACAAACGACGGAAATTCCATAAACTTGCGATTTGCTAAGCTGCGACGATCAAGATTTCCAATTACACGTGATTGAATTGCCAAGGCGGAAATCAAATATTGACGCAAAATCTTTGGTGATTTCCAAATAGTGTCAGCTTTAGAAATTGCGTCAGCGTCCCAAGGTGAGATGAATATATTCTGTTCGAATTCAGCTATCATAAATGGTGCTATATCTCCACACTGCTCCCAATCTCTAAAAATTTGAGCTTTTGATGCTTTGAAGCTTTCCTTCACATAATGTATCGCTTTATTTATTGTAGGACGTAGTCGAGGATTTTTCTCATTTTGGTCATTAACAGCCATAAACAATCCAACCGGACAAGCGTAGCTTTGGTGGTCAATATCGAATTGTAATTCTTCGCCTAAAAGTGCGAACTCTTCACCTAAAAACTGCTGAGCGAGGTCTCGGGAATTAAAAATTTTGTCTTGGATTTTTTGGAGATTCGCCTTTTGCTTACTGGTTGAGATTTCGCCAGTCCGTTGATAAAGCTCAACCACGATTCTAGCGCCGCAAGCAAAGAGACTCTGTTTCAATTGCTCTCGTTTGTGACGCCAGTGCACCCACATCGTAAAACATAGCAGTGCGTAGTGTTTTTCTAAATTAAAACTGGGCCGACGCTTATTGAAAACCAAATCGCAAAAATCTTTGAAGATTCTCTCATCATTTTCCATGGTGCGAACTCGGCGGTTGGTAGAATTTTCTTTAGCGAGAAATTGTGCTGCATTTCATCTTGAAATAACTGAATTGACGACGTCCAGGCACATTAGCAACCATTATGAGGATTACTCAAGTGGTTGCTAGTTGGTTGCTAGCACAGTTATAAGGATTATGAATTTTCAATTAAGCTATTGAAAAGATTGGTGGAGACAAGCGGGATCGAACCGCTGACCTCTTGCATGCCATGCAAGCGCTCTCCCAGCTGAGCTATGCCCCCGTTTAATCAGGTAATGGGGTTTG
>JAYUEN010000369.1:0-1250 GCA_043739185.1 Bdellovibrionales bacterium | reverse complement strand
CGGGTTCATTTTCGCGGGCTTGGCCAGCACCATCGCGGCATTGGTCGCAAGATCGCCATGCGAAGGATCGCGCGGCGGTTCTACCGTGACGTTGCCGGCGTCGAGGCCTTGCGGCAATACGCCCGCGCGCGCCAGCGCGTCGGTGGCGGTGGTTACGTGATCGGCAAAGGCGGCGAACAGGGTCGAATTCATGTCAATCTTTTTCAATTTCTCGATTTCACAACAATGTACTGTTAAAAATATGGATTACGAATTTTCCGATAAAATGGGCTGACGCAATCAGAAATAATGCAGTTGGAAGCATCAATCCAAAACCAATTACTCGCACAATATCAAAAAATGCTATCGCCCTAATCAATCTCGCGCGAAATCCTATCCACTTAGTTAGTGAGTTTATTTTAAAGTCAATTGAATTCAGAGATTCAATTTTCTTCTGAGCTTCAGCAAAGATTGCAGCAGCATTTCCTCGGGAGTAATTTCGAATTCTTTCATCATGCAATTGTGCAAAATTCGCCAAATCTTCTTCAAGCTTTTCACTGTACCTATCAATCTGACTGCCAATATTCACAATAGTGTTCGGCAGATTTTGCAAATAAATTTTGTCCGCCTCTTGCCTAGCAATATCTTTCAATTCTTCTATTGACCTCGAATGCCAAGCCAAAATTGGCTTAATCGTAGGAGGTTTGCTCGCTGACAATGGAAGATTTATAAAGCCCGTCTGAAAAAACTGATCTGTATTTTCAGTTCTGTCGTAGAAATTAGAGACCTGAGCAGCACAATTTTCGACAGAGTTTGAAATATCGGAAATATTTCCGATAAATCTTTGTAAATTATCAGAATCTTGCTTCAGAAAATCCTGAAAGAACGCATATCTATTTTTTAGATAAGGAAAAGCCTGCTGTAGCCATTCAAAGATAAAAACCGAAGTCGAATAAATCGACGTCGAAAATATTGCCCAGCAAATCGCCCTTCCGCCCGTCGCACCGATTTTTAAAGCGTATCCCGTTGCAGAGCTATCAATCTTGACATCAGGTATGGACAGCAAAAATGTGAAAGCCGCAAAAAATAGTGCATTTCGATGCAGCTTCCAGTAAGCGTCTGTAAAGACTCCATTTTGTTCAATTTTGGCCGACAGATCGTCCATAAGTTATCGCGTGACGTTATACGCCAGTTGCTTCTGGTCGAGCGCGAAGCCGACCAGCAGTTCGAAGCTGGCTTTGGAAATGGCTGAGCGCACGTCGGGCTGGGCC
>JAYUEN010000368.1:0-4016 GCA_043739185.1 Bdellovibrionales bacterium | reverse complement strand
AAGTCGATTTCTCTGCAAAAATTCTGGAATGAGATAAAGAAAAGCAGTGGTTTCCCAATGACTATACCCGCGCAAAGGGTTTCTCCATTAGCCTTGACGGAGGTGCAAAATTGTTTGAACCAAGTAGGAAATTCGGCATCCCAAGGGCAAATCCCGGACTTAATTAGAGCGCTCTTTAAAAGAAGAAATAATGAGGATTTTCATCGCGAAGTTGCATTTTGTTTGATCTGGCATTTGTTGAGCTCGGGTTTTAATCCAAAATTAAATTCGATACTCAAGTTTCTGGGATTAGGTGAAAAGCCAGCGGCAAAGCTCTTTGGTTCATTTGAGGTGAGTCGTCTAATTCTTGCCCGATATTCTTCGCGCAAGCTCCTATTTTCTGATGTCAAAACCAGATTTCACATCAGTGAAAACAGCTTCGAAATGTATTCTGTCAAGACATTGCTTGTTATGAATAATATGAGTTTCAATTTAAAGTATCGAAAAATTATTTGTGCTGAGGTTTCGGAATGATAAATCTCGCTAAGCTGTTTAGAATTCATGACACTTGACCGCGTCGAAATGCGAATTCGAGATCATAAATAAAGCCGAGACAAGAATTTATTGAAATTTGCGTCTGAAAAAGAACGCTTTTAAAAGCTGGATCTTGAAGCAAGAGTGACGATTATGATTGCTCTCTTGCGCTCAAGATCTCCATAAGTTTTAACTCAATTTTGCAGTCCCATAAAAATCTTATCTCTGATCTCAGATGAGGACGATCCGGGGTGCTGTCATTAGTTTAGTAGACATCGATAGGCGACTTTGAAAGAATAGTTCACATGAAAAATATATTAACTTTCATAATTATATTCTTTTGCCTAACCGCTTTCGCGCAATCTCCAGATTTAGATGTGAGACCTTATTTTTCCTTAACCGAGTTTGAAAAGGATTTTGGAGGTAGTCGATATTGTTTGGCCACACTCGAAGATGCCGATGGAGCAGCCTGGGTGTATTTGTTGGAATCTTCGTTGTATATCAAAGTGAACGGGCACCTTGAAAACTTCACGCCATTTTATGACCGAAGCGCGGGCCCACTTGGCGATCTTCGAATGACCTTTACGAATCGGGATTCTCCATTTAGCAAAGATCCATTTTATGCTGGTGAAACGATAACGAGAAATCTGGGTGGTTTATTTACGAATGAAAAGGAAGTTGAAATCACATTGAACCGGTACATAGGTCCTAAGGAATCAAAGCCCGCTCATACATGGACTAAAAAGTTAGTGTATAAGGACAGGTGTTCAACCCCCGTGTACACACAATTAAAGATGGGATTTTTTAGTCGCTTCTTTTACGGATTGGCCGGTCACTAGAAGCCGGCAATCCAGTACCTTGAATTTAAACACTTGTTAAGCTGACTCTCGTAACGTCCGATTTGCTGAATCTTGAGCTTTTTTTGTAGCAAGCTTAGCTATTTCATATTGCTTGGTTCGCGGCAACGTGGTTGCATGGCCTCAAAGCTCACATGGCGGCTCGATGAAGAAAAAACTTTTACTAATCGAAGACGACGAATCTTTCTTTGAGGCTGTCGAGCTCATGTTGGTTGATTATCCAATTGAAATTATTTGGGCGTACACAGGAGCAAGAGGAATTCAAATTTATCAGCAAAATCCTCATGGCTTTGCCTATTTGATTGTCGATTATGTATTGCCAGATTTGCGAGGGACTGAAGTCTGTCAGCATTTACGGCGACTCAATCCAAAGCAAGGGATCTTATTTGAAGGTGGATTCCTCAATGTTGAATACCTCACTGATCGGTTGGAGACCGGAGATGCGGGTTTTCTGAAAAAAGGTAGCCCGACGGCGGGGCTGAGGGAGCAGATGCTTCGATTCATTTCAAATTATGAAAAAAGAACCCGCGTGATCGGCTTTGATAATTATGAGCCGGGCAAAGCCGAAGCTCTCTTCAGGCCGGTGCGAGCAGAGGAGTTGCCTATCGGTCAGATGGAAGTCAACCCTCCAAACTCTGACAATGGCCTCCACTTTCATGAAGTTGCATGATTGCATTGGTTCGCGGTCCCGTATTTTTTGAGAATTTCAATTTTCCTGGCACCTATTTTTTTATTTATGATGAAATCAGAACTGAGCAATATTAAAATTTCTCAATTTGATTCATTTTTGAATCAAAGAAGTACCTTCTTTCTCAAATGTACAGGTAGTCGATTTAGAATTATAGAAAGTATTCTTTTTGACAGAAGGAATGGCGAACCAATTCGTGCAAACGTATCATCTTGAATCACTTTAGAATAAGATTCTCAATTTAGCTAATCGCTAATTGTAAAATCATCTGGTATTTTATCAATAGTGCGAAACTACTTAGTACGTGTTGCTAATTAGTAAAACTAACCAATAAAAGTGAGGTAAGTATGATGAAATTAATGGTTATGACTTTGGCAATTTTGGGATCAGTTTCTGTTCAAGCTCAGCCTGGTACAAAAATTAATTATGCAGTTCAAGACAACAAGGCAGTTGGCCCCCTTGTAAGTAAGCAGACAGTTCAAGATCAGAAGTCTGTATCAGTAGATAGCCAAGTTGAAACTGCACTACTATTAGATTTAAACGAAGGCTTCGAAGGAAATTGAGAATCAGGGGATTAGGCGAATTAAAACCACTGCACTCAAAAATTCATAAGGGCAGAGCCAAAGTTCTATGACCACGCCCAGAGCGCGTGGTTTTCAAGACTTTTAATAAAGAATAAATAGTTACTTGGTAAAAAAGATGCCCTCCACGGAATATGGACTTAATATGTATCTGAGCTTTGCAGAAGCGCCTACGCTACCGAAAGGTGCCTTGCCATGCTTTGAACTTTCAAAAAATCCATTTTTACCAAATACGTTATCAGATAGGCCCTTTTGCTAATTGGCCACAAGTGTTGCTTTTTTCTATTGAACAAGTATACGACAATATACTGATCGCGCCTTTCATTTCTCCGGTCTCTCGCGTGAGTGTCGGCATATTCCTATTACTTCCCCCTCGTTGTAAAACATAGAGCATGACTTTCGCGTTTTTGCATGACTACTTTATACGGGGAGTTTTAACTTCAGATAGCGACACTGATTTCAACCAACCACCTCCAACTTCGCTATACCAAGCTTCGTACCACGCGTTTTTAACTTCCGAGTCAGCGTTACCTTTCTCAATCGTTAAACTAATCCAAATTTCATTTCCAATTACTGTTTGAGAAACGATTTTATCACAACATTGTTTCGACCAATCTTTTGCACTAGAACTAGATGCTTAGTGATCTTTTCTTTCTCCGTTAGCCAATAACACTTCATTACCTAATACAAAACTTGCCGGCATAGAAACTCTCGCGAGTACGCCACAGCCTTCTAGGATTTATGATGACCTCGTCTTAGTTCCTATAAAATTTCATCGTCAAAACATCGAAAGTCAAAAAATGATCCGAGCTGAAATAATTTGCGGTCGTTAAAGAAATCACAATGGCCTTGAGCCGAGGCTTTGGCCTCTGGCGCCCATGGTTAAAAATTCTCGAAACTAAGAACTGAGTGCTCAAATTTATTTTGTTTCGTTTTGTTTCTAAGTGCATATTTATCGGTGTTTCAAACATCGAAGTTAAAACCACTCGTTCTGAAGCTAATGAGAGTTAGCTTTTTGCTTTCGTTAAATAAATGCCAATGCATTGTCGAGCGAAATTTTTTTGTCGTTTTGTAAAGTATTTCTCCTGACTGCCGAACAACTCGAGTTCAGATAGCATAAGGTCAGAAGCGGCAAAAATGATTCTCGAAAAATTTCGAGACCGAAATATTTCTTAAAAACGTTTTAAAGTGCAATGGGATAAACAAATTTATATAGCGTTCGCGTTATTAAAACCAAATCACAATGGCCTTGAGCCGTTCTGCTGTTGCCCAGCACTGTGGAGTCGCTGGGGGTGCATCCAGAAGCTCGCTGCTACTGAGCCGCCATTTCCGCCCAAAAACAGCGCGATATTGACGACCGATCCCTAAAGGTCTTGA
>JAYUEN010000367.1:0-1256 GCA_043739185.1 Bdellovibrionales bacterium | reverse complement strand
AATTCCAACAGAGAATTTTTCTTGGCAAGTGTTTAAATAGCTTAGGAATTCAAAAATTATTTGCGGAAAATTTCAAGGCTGCGTTATCAAAATCCCTTGAATCCCAGCCGTGAGACATCCTCTTGCGGCTTTTAATTTAGGGCGCGTCCCAATTATTGGCCGCAAACGATCCTTTTCTGGGCCACGGTAGCCTGAAAACTAATTCAAATAATTTTTTCGATTTTAAACTAACCGTAATGCTTTATTGAGTTTGCCTTTGTGACGGCTGTCCCAATTCTGGGACAGTTATTCAAGATCTAAAATCTTTTTAAGTGGAACGCCGATGGTCTCAGCAATACGGGCAAGGGTAGTTAATTGCGGATCAACTTTGCCAGCCTCAATCTTGCTTAAGGTGCCCCGTGAAAATCCTGCCTCATTGCAAAGCCGATCTTGGCTATAGCCCTTTGATTTTCTGATTTTTGTCAGTCGCTCGCCAAATTTAAACAAATACTGTTTTGAATCGAATTCCTCTTCGTCATGCTTCATATCCTTATTATTATGTAAATTTTCCCATTGAATGATGCCTATAGGAAGGTATATCATAAGCATCATTTAAACTGGACATAGGGCTTATGAAAAAGACTTTAAGTGCTAATGAAAAAATAGCTTTGGATCGAATCTCTGAGTTGATTCGAAGAAAGCTTATTCATCTTGGGCGGACAAGAGAGCCTCTTCAGAGTGTTGATTTACCAGTGACGCTGCTAGAGTTTGTGCAGTATCAAAAAGGCTTGCGGCAAGTACCTCTTTGTCACCTGGCTTTGCTATTAAAATTTTATGGGTGTTCTCAGCAGACAATGGCTGAGTGGAATTTGAAAGTCAGCGTCCTAACTTTCAGAGCCTTAAAAAAGGCAAGGGGCAAAGAGATTTCTTTGCCCCCTAGAATAGATATTTAATCTACGGTTTCAAAATATTGGTAACTGCGCTCACTGTCCAAGTTCTTGGACACTTCATTTTTTTGTGGCTCATTTACGCCAAGATTATTTATTTGAGATTCTTCTTCTCGTTTTTTTATTTTTTCTTGTTCTTCTAGAAGTTTTTTTGCTGCGTCTTCTTTTTTCATTGCCAAAATTTCCGCGTGGACCGATCCATGTGAGCACCCACAAAGGTCCGCAATGG
This sequence comes from Bdellovibrionales bacterium, assembly GCA_043739185.1. GTDB lineage: Bacteria > Bdellovibrionota > Bdellovibrionia > Bdellovibrionales > JAMPXM01 > JAYTQQ01. The sequence goes on along the minus strand of JAYUEN010000367.1, from coordinate 101 downwards.
CCCGATACGGAAGGCCTTTCCGGCGAAGGGCTCGGATCATTTCAGAGTTTCTGGTTTTCTTTCTGCCAATGATTTTTCCTTTGGCCCGAGCGTTCGCTAAA
>JAYUEN010000366.1:0-12110 GCA_043739185.1 Bdellovibrionales bacterium | reverse complement strand
CTTAAGATTATGCAGAAATGTGGCTACTTAACTCATAGCTACTATCTGCAATCTATTGCCACTACATAGCTAGACCAACCAAAAGAAGAAGGGGCCATTGACCTGTCCAAGGATTTGACAGCATCTATCCCGCAACGTCACACTGGCTTTAAATCGAACTGAGTTCATAAGCCCGAACTATACTGCCTTGTTTTTCCTCAGTAATTTAAATGCTTTGCATATAAATCTCATTTTCAAACATTTGGCATCACAGATGCATTTATTGCTTTTGAATTCATTTATCTATTTTCAAGGAAGGCCCTATGTATTCTCTTAGCAAAAAACAAATGATGTTTGCAGTATCAGTTTCTTTAAGTGCTTATGTGCTTGCTTTTGTCGGCTGCGGTCAAAAATCTGCTCCTGATCAAACAACAAAGGCCGCGGATCTCGCCGCTGCACAAAGTATTGTAGGCACCTGGGCCTCCGACCCCCAAAGCCCAAAGGCCGGACAACAAAATCTCTATATGTTAAATATTTCTGAAAAAAGTATGAACTTGAAATTGGTTTGTATCATTGATGCTATCGACAAATCACCGGCCGTGAATGCGGTTACCGATACGACTCATTCAAATTTTACTGTCACTTCAAAACATATTAAATTTAATGAGACTCAAGGCGGAAAGTCGCCACAAGCTCCAAATGATTGCGCCGTATCTTTGGCTCAAGGTAATGTCAAATTTTCGGTCACTGCTGATAAGTTAGTATTGGGCCTCAAGTCTGATGGAACTCCTGAAACAGATAAAGCAGCTGCAGGAATGAGCTTTAAGAAAGTAACTGCTGAACAAATGCAAACTCTTGAAAAAGATATGCTTGCAAAGTCACCGGCGAGCCTTGCCGCAAGTGCACTGAAAGCAGCAGCATTAGATGAAACAACAAAGCCAGGAGGCGCGCCAGCCCCTAAAATCGAAGTGCTTCAAAGCTCAGCACTTTCTGGATCATGGGTACTTCAAATTGAAGATGATAAAGTAGCAAAATCAAAACCAGAAATGAAAATTTCTAAAACTAATTTTGATTATATTCGGTTTGATGACAAACAAAACAAGTTCATTGAAAGATATGCTTGTAAATATCAGATTCTTCCAATTGATAAAATGCTAACACCTGAGGGCGTTGGTTTTCGAATGAGCCGCATTCTTTTAGCCGATGTGACAGATGATATTCTTAAAGCCACTTCAAATATCACCGCCGATGGAATTTTGTTTGAAACTTCTAGCACAGACTCAAGCATTAAAGTAAAAGCAGCTGTCGGTGAAAAGAATGCTTTCCCAGACAATTTACTAGTAAAAGCTAAGCTAACGCCTGAACAAAAGACTCTGGCAAATTGTCTGATCAATTATTCAATGGATCAAAAAATAAGTTTTGAAATCTCAAAAGATGGAAATACTTTAACATTAAATGACGATTCAAATGGCATTCGTAAGTTTCATAAATTTGATCGTAAGAACTCGGATGATGCGGAACTCGAAAAATTTATTATGAAGCACACACGGGATCCAAACAAAGTTGCTCCGTCTGCTGCTGCTGCCGCTCCTGCTGCTGCTGCCGCTCCTGCTGCTGCTGCTCCTGCTGCTGCCGCTCCTGCTGCTGCTGCCGGTCCTGCTGCTGCCGGTCCTGCTGCTGCTGCTCCAAAGCTTGTCGACAATAAAGCTGGGGTGGTTCCTGTTGCCGCCGCTCCTGCTATCAAAGCTTTAGGAAAACCTAATCAAGATACAACTTCAGATATTGACGATCCAGATGAAGATGCACCCGATGCTGCGCCTCCTGTCGTAGCAACAAAAGCTGCCGACAATAAAGCCGCTGTTCCTGCTGCACCAGCGTCTGCCCCAAAAGCAGGCGACAATAAAGCTGCTGCTCCTGCTGCACCTGCGTCTGCACCAAAAGCAGGCGACAATAAAGCTGCCGCTCCTGCGGCTGCTGCACCGGCCGCCAAAGACATACGCCCAACAGTTGGCGGAAAATAATCTGAACTTTTAAAGATCCATTTGATAAAAAAAACAAATGGATCCTTGTCAGGCAATTCTCAGAACGCCATTTCACGCAAAAATTTTTTTAAATTTAAGATGCTTTTTTCTGCTCTTTATTGAAGGTTTCAACAAAGCTCATCCAATCAGGACTTTGGTTACGAATCAGAAAACCATAAGTTTGATCGCGACTTGACCAAACAGGGCTTACTAAAAGGGCGATTTGAGTTTTTTCTCCAATGTCCACAAGCATATGATAGGTGCTTTCATTTTGAAGCTTATGAGGACAAACTGCGCCAACGCCATGAAGCGAGACGGTCTTAATGGTAATCGGGAACTCTGCTTTTATCGAATGTTCTCCGCTAATTTTACCCGTCAAATGGGTATGGTGCCGCTTAGAGTTTCTTTGATTTTCAAATTTGGTACGGAACCCCACATTGGGTAATACTTCCTCATATTCATTTTCATCATATATTTTATGAATGGTACGAATTTCAAAACTAGTTAAGTGAGAAAAAATATTAGTCTTAATATTGAAGAAGTAATTTAAAATTTGTGGTGTATATCGCTGTCTGACAATATCAAAAGCATTTAAATTTTTAAATCTAGCATCTACGTCTGCAAAAAAGTATTTGTGCAAATTGCTGCGCGCCGTTTTTTTACCGTATCGAGCCAAAAATTGCGCTTCTAGCTTTTTGATATCGGCAAATGCACATACTGCCGCTCTGCCATTTAGCTCTTGAAAGCGCACCGATTTATCTGATAACTTTTCTAAAAAGAATAGGGAGTGCCAATAATCGAAATACTCTGGCAACATTGCCAATACAAAATAATCTGCTTTAAAAAATATTTTATTCAATTCAACTGCCAATTTACATAGAGGAAAGAGATGAGTTTTGAAATCCTCGCACGAATCGGAGTCAAAAACAAAATTTGAAATCTCGACAAAACATTTGTTGTGAGCCTTTAAATTACTCAAATCAAATTGCTCTTCACATGCCGTTCTAAGTGGGCCCTCAAGGCTCAAACAAAGCGAGCTCACTACTTTTTCATTTTTTACGCCAATCAAAACTTTGGTCGTTGGGAGCAGGTGAGATTTGCTCAGCTTTAACTCAGAGGAATTGACCGAAACCAGATTTTTTTGTTGATGAACTTGGTAAACCAACCGGAAAGCTTGCTCGAGTTCATCTTGAGATTCGGCAATTTTAAAATGAATATCCTTGGCCTCTAAAAAATCAAGACTAATGGATTTTCTATACAAAGAATGCCTTAACTTTTTGGGAATAAATCGAAATGCTCTTTTCATTGCTTCTCTATCGGCAAGATGAGCTTTGTATTCAAATATTTTTAAGAAAAGATGAAATCTTTCAATGAAGCGCACGCCCAATGGAGAATCCTTTACTTGACCCTCCCCTACTTGTCTCACAACAATAATTAAGTACGATTTGATTGATCTCCGAAACTGGACACCAAACTAGACCAAGGTCGCGAACACCAAACTGATGCGCAAAACTCTTCCCTTTAAAATATTGCCCCAGCCAACTGAAACAACCTGTGGGCCAACTTGTCTGCACGGCATTTATGCTTATTATAAAGACCAAACAAATCTCAAACGAATTATTTCGCAAATTCCATCACTCGAACATGGCGGAACGCTTGCCGTTATGTTGGGCTGTCACGCGCTTAAGCGTGGCTACCGAGCAAAGATTTACACCTATAATTTACATTTGTTCGATCCGACTTGGTTTATTCATCCGGATATCAATTTGAGTTCGTTTCTAGATGCTCAAAAGCGTGAAAAGCGAAATCTAAAATTACGGCAAGCCTCTGAAAGCTATATTGAGTTTTTAAAACTCGGTGGCAAAATAATTTTTGAAGATCTCAATCCGCAACTTTTATTTAAGTATTTGAAAAACGATATCCCAATTTTGACAGGCTTGAGCGCGACTTACCTTTACCGCTCAGCCCGAGAAATGCCCGATACCAATGAATACAATAGTATTGCTGGCGAGCCATCAGGTCATTTTGTGGTTCTCGCAGGCCACGATCGTCGAACAAAAAATTTGCTCGTTGCGGACCCTTTTCAACTCAATCCTTTTGCTGGAAGCCACTACTATTGGGTCGACATCAATCGAGTCGTCTCGAGTATTCTTTTGGGCATCGTAAGTTACGATGCCAATTTTCTTGTTATTGAGCCCGAAAAACCGACGGCTACTGGTCTCAAACAGAAAACATTGAGAACAAAATTATGAGGCATTTGATTGTCGTAGATGATCCAGCTGAATGGCCAATAAAAATTCGTGGAGTCGAACTCTGCTCTGCCAAGGACTATTTGACCCAAGAGGCATTCAGAAAATCACGTTACATTAAGGTTTACAATTTATGTAAATCCTATCGCTATCAAAGCTTTGGTTATTACGTTTCTCTGCTCGCTTCGGCAAGAGCCCACAAGCCTGTGCCAACAGTATCAACCATTCAAGATTTGAAGTCACAATCCTTGGTTCGTTTTGTCTCCGAAGATCTAGACGAACTTATTCAAAAGAGTCTAGAGGGTCTAAAATCCAAAGAATTTACCTTAAGCATTTATTTTGGTCACAATACGGCCAAAAGATATGACAAACTTTCAACCCACCTGTTTAAGCTTTTTCAATGCCCACTCTTAAGAGCTGAATTTGAGTATACGTCAAGGTGGCAACTACAAAGCATTCGACCGCTTTCAGCCCTTGAAATTTCAGAAACTCACTATCCATATGTGATTTCTTTTGCCAAAAGTTTTTTTCAAGATCGAAGTATTGGTCTAAAAAAAGAAGTTGTATATAATTTCGATTTGGCAATTTTAGTCAATCCCGAAGAAAGGCTGCCCCCATCGAACGAAGAAGCACTCAAACGCTTTGTAAAAGCCGCCCATCAGGAAGGCATGAGCGCTGAACTAATCACGCGAGAAGACTTTGGTCGACTCGCTCAATTTGATGGGCTGTTTATTCGAGAGACAACCGCGGTCAACCACCATACTTACCGATTTGCCAGCAGAGCAAAGGCCGAGGGCCTTGTGGTAATTGATGAGCCAGATTCAATATTGAAATGTTCGAATAAAATCTACTTGGCAGAGCTTTTAGAAAATCATCGGGTCCGTGTACCCAAAACACTTATCGTTCATAAGGACAATGTAAAGAAGGTGAGTGCGGCGATAGGCTTTCCTTGTATTTTAAAAGAACCCGATAGCGCCTTTTCACTTGGAGTTAAAAAAGCCAAAACCGCAAAAGAATTGGTCGAGCATCTTGAAGATATGTGGCAAAAGTCGGACTTGGTTATTGCGCAAGAATATTTACCAACAGATTTTGATTGGCGCATAGGAATTATCGACAAGACTCCGATCTTTGCATGTAAATACCATATGGCTAAAGATCATTGGCAAATCACTAAAAATCAAACTAAAGGAGCCGCTCTCGATGGCAAAGTCGAAAGTTTTTTACTTAATGAAGTGCCAGAACAGGTCATTAACACCGCTCTAAAAGCCGCAAATCTCATAGGCAGTAGTTTGTATGGCGTCGATCTCAAGTTTGAAAATAACAAATGCTATGTGATCGAAATAAACGACAACCCCAATATTGATTTTGGCTATGAAGATGATGAACTCAAAATGAAACTTTATACGACCATAATGCAGGTTTTTAGAGATCGCATCGAAAAGCGTAAACTCAAGAATCAAATTGGCTGAAAGGAAAAAATGGCGACTCCATTTTTTAGTCTATTCGAAGCTTACGGAATTGAACTTGAATATATGATTGTTGATCAAACAACACTGAAAGCTCTTCCGATTACCGATCAAGTATTTCGAGATATTGCTGGCAAAATTGTCTCCGATATTGATGATGGCAGGCTCGAATGGTCCAATGAACTCGTTATGCATTTGGTAGAAATTAAGGTGGCGCGACCCGTTGCCGCACTAAACGGTTTAAGCGACGAGTTTGCAAGAGGCGTTCAACGGCTTAATAATTATTTGCAAAAATATTCTGCCATGCTACTGCCAACCGCAATGCATCCATTTATGAATCCAGACCAAGACACCAAACTTTGGCCACATGATAATAATGAAGTCTATGCCGCGTACAATCGTATTTTTGATTGCCGAGGGCACGGCTGGTCAAATGTACAAAGCACGCACATCAATCTGCCCTTTAAAACCGACGCCGATTTTGTAAAGCTCCATGCTGCCATCAGAGTCGTATTACCACTTATACCCGCACTTGCAGCCAGCTCGCCGATCTATGAGGGAAAATTGCAAACCGCCCTCGATTCGCGCCTACAGTTTTATAAAAAAAATCAACTCAAAGTCCCAGAGATTGCTGGCGATGTGATTCCTGAAGTAGTCACCTGTATGCAAGACTATCACGACCAAATTCTCGCAAAAATTTACCAAAAAATAAGTCCCCATGATCCAGATCAAATACTAAAGCATGACTGGCTCAATTCGCGAGGTGCGATTGCGCGCTTCGAAAGGCAAAGCATTGAAATTCGCCTGATGGACATACAGGAGGCTCCACTTGCTGATCTAGCCATTGTCGAATTCATAGTCCATTTGCTCAAGCAACTCTGTCAGGGAGATTGGATTACACATCAAAAACAACAAGCGCAATCGGTTCCTATTCTTCGCGCCGTACTTGAAGAAAATATTCTCTTCGCTGAAAATGCCAAAATCACCCAACCCCAATATGCTCATTTTTGGGGGTGTGAAAATGCCAAAACCAGCCGCGATCTATTGCATTTTCTTTATGAGAAAAGCAATTTTGAGAACGAAGCTTCGGATGCACGAATCAATCGCCACTTGAAACTTATACTGGAGCACGGCAGTCTCGCGACCCGTATGAAGCACAAACTTCAATCTCAAAATCTCACGGGTCTGTATCAACAATTGGCTAAGTGTCTAAGTGAAAATCGATCCTTTGAGGCCAATCCATGATGCCGGCGTCAATGGTTCTGAGCTGTGAACATGCTGGGAATAAAATTCCGCGAAGATTTCAAAAGCTCTACCTCGGACAAAAAGCCATCCTCAAATCGCATCGTGGTTTTGATATTGGGGCTCTAGGTGTCACAAAGATACTTGCCAAGGCATTGCATTTGCCTTTTTATAAATCTGAAATTTCAAGATTGTTGATCGATCACAATAGGTCCTTAACGAATAAAGCCTTATATTCAGAATTTAGCGCATCCTTAAAGCAAACTGAAAAGACTTTTATTCTCAATAATTATTACCGTCCTCATCACCTTAAAGTTCAAAATAATGTTCAAAGAATTTTGGCAAGAAAGAAATCTGTGATTCATTTCGCTATTCATTCTTTTACCCCCAAATTAAATGGCGTGATTCGAAATGCCGACATCGGTATCTTATTTGACCCGAAGTCAAAGTTCGAGAGCGAAATCGCTCAAAAACTTAAGACCCACTTAAGACAACTGGCACCCGAACTTGTTATTCGCCTCAATTATCCTTACAAGGGCAGTTCAGACGGACTCACAAAGATTCTACGAAAAAACTTTGGAACTAAAAATTATGCAGGAATTGAAATCGAATTAAATCAAAAGTATTTCAAAAAAAGAAATCACTCCGAGCAGAAATTTTTCGGCAAGCTATTGGCCGAATCTCTGCTCAATCTAAAGGAAACTCATTCATGAACTCTACAAAGAAATTGGTCTACGGCCTCGGAATTATGTTGGTGGCCATCTTATCCCTTGCCCAAGCAGATGTTGGCTTTTGGTTGGCACCTCCCTTTAAGAAGTTTGCGCTTGCCACGCGTACAGATTTGAGTTTGCTTGAAAAAAATCACTATCTTCCTGCTGCCTGGTCGAGCATTCGAAGTATTGAGGTCAGTTCAGACGCGAGCCATGTGCAAGACTGGCTCAAACAAGATGCCTTTAGCATCCCACAAAAAAAAGATGGCGATTTCAAACTTGAAGTTTTTGTTTCTGAATGGATTGATGGTTACCGTTACGGCGCACTTATAAAGTATGACTTGGTTGAGTTGAAAACTAAAAATACCGTTTGGGAACTCAATCGCACCTATAAACTCGGATTTATTTATTAGCGCATTTAATCGATCCGCCCTCAACCGTACAGTCGTTCAGCTTGGACTGGTTTCACTTTTTGCCGACATCTCAAGTGAAATGCTCTATCCTATCACACCCATTTTTCTCAGCACGGTTTTAGGAGCCTCGATGCTCCATATTGGTTTTATTGAAGGTGTTGCCGAAGCTCTTGCCAGTTTGCTTAAGAGTACGTCAGGCGCATGGTCTGACCGCATTCAATCACGTCGAACTTTTGTTTGGGCTGGCTATCTATTGACTGCTTTAGCGAAACCTTTGATCGGCTTTTCAAGTTCTTGGACTGGGGTCTTGTCAGCGCGCGCGCTTGACAGAACTGGCAAAGGCATTCGCTCCGCCCCGAGAGACGCTCTGTTAAGCGAAGCCGTCCCCGCGGAACTCCGTGGTGCTGCTTTTGGCTGGCATCGAGCCATGGACACTCTTGGCGCGGCCATCGGTCCACTCATTGCAGTTTTCTATTTGAAATACCATGGTGATTTACGAGCAATTTATTTTTGGGCTTTTCTTCCTGGTCTTCTCGCCGTCGCTTTCGTTTTTGGCGTACAAGATTCAGTGCCAAAAAAGGCGTCCTCAGTTGGTCAAACGCGAACTAAAATTTCAATCTCAATGCTTTCAAACAAATTTCGCTTTTATTTGGGAACTTGGACCCTGTTTTCAATCGCAAATTCAAGTGATGTATTCATTTTGCTCAAAGCCAAAGCCTCAGGCATTGAGTTGCAGACAAGCATCTTACTCTACTGTTTTTATAATTTAATTTACGCGCTTCTCAGTCCCTATCTTGGCATCCTTTCTGATCGCATCCAAAGAAAGTGGATCATTTGTGCCGGGCTTTTAGTCTTCGCCCTAACTTATTTAGGTTTTTCACAAGCAAGCAACTTTTGGAGTTTCTTTTTTCTTTTTGGAATTTATGGAATTTATATGGCTGCAACAGACGGGGTTGGCAAAGCCTTAGCGATTGATTTACTACCACCTGAAATGAAGGCGACTGGCTTGGGAATACTCGGAAGCTTTACGGGTGTGGCAAGTCTATTTGCGAGTTTGTCTGCAGGATTTATCTGGGATCACTGGGGAGTCTCACAATGCTTTTACTTTTCAGCGGCGGGGGCAATGCTTGCCGCCGCACTTTTAGCATTTTTATAAAACAACTTCACGATTAGTTTTTGTTACCGCAGTTTCCACTGCCATTGCCAATACTTTGACCCGTCAAAACGCCGTTGATTACCAAAAACCCTGAAGGATGATGGGCTGGATTTGGCGCTTTATGAACCCAATGAATGATCGCACCATCCGGAGAAATTGGATACTGAGACGGACGATTCGAAGTTATATAATCTCCGCACACAATAACTTTTGCTCCCAATCCAAAGGCAGGAAACTTTCCAAATTCTTCGTTGTAGATAATTTCAATTGTGTCACCAGCTCCGCTTCCAATTTGAAGCTCAAAGTGATGGTGGCAAGTGGCATCTGAATAGAGCTTGGTCACGACACCAGAAACAAGGGCGCGTGCATGATAAGAATTGGGTGTGCTAATTTTCATCTGGAGCACACTTTGATTGTTTACTGTCATTGGCTGACTTTGATCATTGAGACAGGTTGGAACCCCATCTCCCGAACCCGTATAAGCCTGAGAAAATTCTGAAACTAAGAACACGATTGAAACTGCTAGAACCAGGACCTGCCAAGACTTCCGAGCCAACATCAATACCCCCATTTAGTAACAAAAATGCCTTACTTGAGTTACAGAGATTGTTCGAATTTAGCAACTGAAAGCGACCAATTTGAAATATTTCATCATTTGTTTTGTGTATTTAATTATTTATTAAACGCATAACGTCGAAGTCGAATCGCAAAAAAAAACCTCCCGCTTCAAGGAGGTTTTCAGTCTTAATTACCTTAAACTACTAAGCTTTATCTTTTCTGATGGCTCTTGTTCTTTTTAACTTTCTTTGCCAAGCGCTTCGCGTGATGTTTATTTTTCTTTCTAACTTTCTTGCCCTTCATGACTTCTCCTTCGAATAAAATTATCTATATTGTGCCTACAAACTGTCACAAAAAGTGCGATATGACAAGGCTTTCGATGCCGACTGTGGCTCCTACTTTCATAGGTGAGAATAGAATTCAAATCAGTCTTCATGGCAGCAGCTGCGGCTGACCGATTGACAGCCTCAGCCTCAGCCTCAGCCTCAGACTCAGCCTCAGACTCAGACTCTGTTTCTGAAGCAATTGCTGCAATCTAAAATCGGCTTGCCTGCCTCCGAAGCTGTTTAGATTTGACCACTTCATAAAATTAAGAAGTTACCAATTGAAAGGATTAAGTTCTGTCAATTCAAGAGCCACGAAGTAAGGCTTAGGCGCTCATCAAATGTGGTGAGCACTTCATGTTCAATTTCTTCTGAAAGAAACCCAACCAATTTTCCCACCGTTGGTGTCACGTCGACAAAGTTTTTGTCTAGATATAATCGAAGCTGCCCGCCATGTTCGGGTCTCCAATTTGAATTGAGGTAACATATGATCGAAATTTTTCTCGTCCCTAAATGAGCGCTTGAAAGCTTGTTCGAATGTTCGCTCACATCTTTGTGCCGCTTGTAAGATGCACCAGACGGATACCTTGAAAAGTGAGATTCATTTGAGCGTAAGCCGAAAAAATATTTTTCATTTAACCTGCGCTGCAATTGGCCTATGTTTTCAAAATATTTTTGAAGCTCTTTGGAGCTTTCAATCAATTTACTATCCAGCCAAAATATCTCATCCGAGCGCACTTCGGTCTCAAGCACCGGCCTTGCGCCAACTCTTGCGGCTCGAAATTGATGAGCGGCCCTTAAATCATTTACTTGAGAAACCAGCTGCATGACCGTAGCTTCATCAATAAAATCTAAAACCTCAAAATAACCATCGGTCGCAAGAAGTTCTAAACTCGCGTCTAGATTTTCAAGCCAATTTTTTTCGCTCATGCACCTTGAGCTATATTAAATTTCAGAAGAAGTCATTTCATTCGTAGCGCCCTGCTTGAAGGTGGCTTTGGCCGCCGCTTCGAGGCTCTCTCTTTGACTGAGTTGAATCAATTGTAAATTCAATTTATAAACCTCAGTGCGCTTCGTATTTTGCTCTATCGATTGTTCAAATTTCTCAAAAAACTCTTTAATCTTTTGTCTGGCTTCACTTAATCGTTCTGGACTCATGGCGAGAGTTAAAGAGCCGAACTCATGAACTTCAATATTTTCTTGATCCAATGCAACTCTTGCCAAGTCAAGATTTTGAGTCTGAGCCTTCCTTAATGCTGATTGAATTATATTGGTCGGAATTGCGCCTTCAATTCGACGCAGCTGAGGCTTTAAAATGAGCTGATTATTTTCTGCCAAGAGTATTCCTGAGCGAACCAATCTTTCAATCGCGGCCTCAGTTACTTTCTCGGTTATGCCCAATCGTTTTGCAATCGAAAGCGTACGACTATCAAAATCTGAAGTTTGCGCTAAAGCAACGATGGCATAATGATACCACTCCGAAGCAATATTAAACTGATCCGTCAAAGTTTGAATGGCTTTTATATCATTTGCCGTCGCACTGGTTTTACGAGCGCTGCTCTTGGACTCATTTGCAAAGAGGCTCAATATTCTTTCACTCTCTTGAGGATCCATGCCCATTCGACTAATGAGTTCCTTTGCGCGGTTCATTGAAATACGTCGCTTACCTCTTAGAATTTCAGAAAGCGCTGCAGGACTAACTGCGAGCCTGCGAGCATAAGCTCTTAGTGAGACATGAGGATTTCGGGATCTTGCCTCATTAAAACCTTCATATAGTTTTTGCTGTATAGCGGACTGTGCAGAATCACTCGTCCCGTTAAGGATTGGCTTCGCAATATCGCGTCCTGATTCAAGTAGCTCTGATGACTGCATAGAATCCCCCTAAATATAGAATGATCCAAACTGACCCCAGCCCTTGATAAAGCAAGCGCAGTGCCAGACATTTTGACACCATAATATACCTGCTTAGTTTTGGAGGCGCAGTGCGCCTCCA
>JAYUEN010000365.1:0-4031 GCA_043739185.1 Bdellovibrionales bacterium | reverse complement strand
GATTTCGAGGGCTTATCCCAGAGATCAAAGATTATTGAAGCTCATTATCCATCAATGTTGAAAGATCTCGGGGAGATTCAAAGTAAAGTCGACTTGTTTGAATTCTATAATAGCTTTTGCCTCTCAGATGCAGATTATGCAGCTTTGGCGTGCTTTGCCCACATGAGCAATTTAGATTCCATATCCGATGAAAAGTTAATTACTCTCCTCTTAGGTCCCAATTTTTACCCATCCCAGCTGCCCCGAATCGATCATCTGCGAACATCGACTTCCCAACAATTAGAACTGCTTCTGTTTATTTGGATAGGTAAAATTCGAGCCAAACTTGCTGTATTGGAAATTGCAGCTTCCAACGACATTAATTCCTTGGCGCCACTGCTTGTTAGAAGCGCAATTTCATATTTAGCGGATAAAGAAATTATTCAATACCTGCAAGTTAATAAAGCGTATTTATTTTCTAAAAACAAACCAGAAAGAGAATTTGCCAATTCTAATCTAAAATGTTTAGCAGCTGAAATTCTTGTAGATCAGAGAAAGACTAAGCCGAAAAAATATAATAAATGGCTTATCTTTGAAAAGTACAACCAACTCCTGCCGATACTCGAAGGGGCTAGACAAGCAACAAAGGCGAAAAACAAAAAGCTAAATCTGAAATTATGGAACTGGGTAACTGACGAATGGACGCTCACAGCTTCAGAGAAAAATCGTATTCTTAATTCGAACGATGCGCTGAGTGAGATTACTCTTGAAGTATTCCAACGAAACGGATTGCTTGCAGAGCCAAAAGCATTTCGAGACTTTCAGGCAGATTTGAATAGAAAGAATAAAGACTCCAATTACGCAATTACAACCCTAACCGTAACTAACACTTTTCTAAATCTCCTATATGAAGCCCCTGAACTAATACACTCAACTGATCTATTCTCCCAATTGTCAGTGATTTCTTATCCAATTTGATGGTTCCGACCTAATATTCGATTTTCGGTCGGAATACAAAAAAGGTTGCATAACCCTAAATAGGTTCTATGGAAACTATAGAACCTTGTATGATCTGCAGCAGCTCTTCTTGCGAATGTAAGGAACGCGTGTCCGATTTCATCTTAAAGCGCCACCCAATTTCATCAAAGTGTACCACCGGAGCGGCAGCGACGTGATGATTACTTGAGCATTTTATTTAATTCAAGTTTTTTCCCGCTGGGAAGTTGATTTTGCAATTTTTCCCGGTAGTTTCCACCGCCAATAATTAATTTCTGACTTGGATGCTCGAGCCGACTCACGATGGCTTCAGCGATCACAGGATCTTCAAATAATTTTAACCAACCGTTCGTATCAACTTGTGATGTGACAACTACTGAACCTTTGCGGTGACGATCTTCTAAAATATCCACCAACACATTGGCTTCGTCGTGGGTGTAATTTCTTAAACCAAAATCATCCAAAATTATCACTTGCGACTGAGATAACTTTTTAACAAAGGGCAAATACTTACCAGCAGCTTTTGCTGCCATGACTTCTTCGAACAAAAAATTAACTGGAAAAAATAACGTCGAAATATTTTCTGTACAAAGCCTGCGACCTATTGCAATGGCTAGATGGGTTTTCCCAGCGCCAGTTTTTCCAAGTAACAATAAATTTTCTTGCGATTGATAAAAACCAATAGCCGCGAGTTCTCGTAGTTTTGTCTTCGTAAAACCACGGTCAAACGTCTGATCCCAGTCCTCTAAATCAGCAGCACTTCTAAATTTTGCTTTTGTTAAAAGTCTTTTGGCGGCTGCATTTTTGCGCTGATTAAATTCATCTTCCAAAACTAATCGTAAAAATTCTAAGTGATTCAACGATTCACTTCCTGCTTGCTGCGCTCTTTTTTCAAAGCCACCATGCACCCCGAATAACCGTAGCCCATGAGACAATTGTTTAACCTGATCATTCATCATTTTCTAATCCTTCCATTTGTAATTGTTTGTTGTGTAAAAAAACTGACTTTGACTCTCGGATCGGAGCAGATCCTACAAGCTTTGGTCGGTTCCCGTTTTTATCAAAATATTCTGCAGCTGATTGCACATATCCATATTGCATTTTGTTAAATGTCATTGCTAATTTACATCCATGCTCTAAAGCTTCGCGACTGACTTTGTTGGATTGATATAGCCGAACAATTCCCTGAACCCTGCGTAAATATCTTAACGGCGATGATCCCTTTAAAAGCTCTTCAACAAGCTTTATAGTCTCTGGCCCAACGCGACCAGCATCACGTTTTGCAACTTGAACTGAGTACTGGGTTAAGGCTAGTTTTTCTTCAGGGTAATGCTTTTCATCTGTTGAATAAATTTCTTTTCCCAACAACTTTAAGTGCGCGCAAATTGGATTTAAATCTTGATCAAATATTTCAATAAGCTTTGTTGTTATTCGAACCCGAACTTCACGGCCAACATGTTGATATGGTACAGAGTAAAATTTCTTAAGCACTTGCACGTGACAGTCAGCATGCACTTTTGGTGTTTTCCATTCTGAAGTTTCCCAGTTGGAAACGGGACATGTTTTTAAAAGATTTTTTTCACCTTCAAAGCGGTCGCTACGGCTTACGCCCCAGTCTTTCATTTCAGATAAATTCAACTTTTTTAAATAACTTAAAAATGTTGAATTTAATTCCTCTAAAGAATAAAAATTCCTGTCGCGAACTTCTTGATAAAATTGCCTCTGGATAACGCCGATATTTGATTCGTTGCCACCTTTATCGCGTGGCCGATACGGCCTTGCCGGAATCACCGCAAAACCCCAGTGATTTGCAAAATCTATAAACCCTGGGTTCACATCAGGATCGTACCAGTGCGCTTGATCAACAGCGGCTTTCTGGTTGTCGACTGTCACATACGGTGTCACGCCACCAAAATATCTAAACGCACGTTCCATTGACCGGATTAAATCATCGCGCTTTTGTGTCAGCGTAAATTCACCGTAAGTCATTGAACTCATCGCCATCACTCCGCACATCAGTGACGTTTTTATGATTTCACCAGTTTCGCGGTTTATAATATTGATGCCTTCAGTGTAGTCGAAAAAACATTTTTCACCTGGTTTGTGAATGAGCTTCATCGTCACTGTTGGATGTGTTGGATATTTTTTGTTATATTCGCGCCAGAACTGAACGTAACTGATTTTACCTTCAGCATGTTCTTTTGCTAAAATATTTATTTGCACGCCACGACTGGCTTCGAGACGAACTTTTTCCCAATCAATATGTGTTGCCCAGTCAGCTGCAACGGCGCCTGGCTTGGCCACAGCTCCGCGCTTTATGATTTGCGATACTGTTTTGCGATGCTTTTTTACGATCTTCGCAATGGCTCGCGCCGAACGGCCTTGTCTGAATAATTCTAAAATTTGTTCCTGCATCGCTATTGTTACCCTTATTGCCGCCATTTCCACCTCTGGAAATAACGGGACCACCGACCTTTAAATTTGTCGCTGACGCCTTCGGGTAAAAACCTCAAATCGAATATAAGTGGTACACTTTGATGAAATCAGGTGGCGCACTTACATGAAATTGACTGGTACACTTTGATGAAATTGGCCGGTACATTTCGGAAGAAATCGGTCAACGCGTTCTGATTTTCTTTAAAGTGCTCGAAGGAACTCATGCGAGGGTATTAAGAGCCAACTCTGCGTCAGTATCGGTCAGTCCTAACGTCATAGGGGCCGGTATTGATAAAGTTAATGGCTACTTTCTTGCGCCATTGCAAAAAGATCAAATCCTCGAAAATGCATTTAAATTCCAGTTGAAGCTTAAAAAAGTCTTCTTAAAAGATCGACGACCTTATCTTGAAATAGGAAGTGCAAACTACCGAATACATTTGAAACTTGCACTTCAAGAGACCCTTATAACAGGATTTATATCCAACCCAAATAGATTTGGAAATTGGTCAAACTACTTTAACTTTATGAATTCAGTTATACCCACAGAAGGAATTTTACGATCCCAAATCTCCAGACTAGATTTAAACATCGATTTTGCCTGCCCATTTCCAGATCTCCTA